>NZ_LWGH01000476.1:0-11601 GCF_001635395.1 Sulfitobacter sp. HI0129
CGCCCGCCGGGCGCTTGGTTCGTCCTGCTGGACGGTGCGGCGGAGCAGATCGATCTGCCGCCGAACCTGCGCGGCGTGATGCAGCATCTGCGCATCGGCCCCGCCGCGAAGGGTTATGACGATCCGTCCTATACGCATATCGAGGCCAGCTTCGAAGGTGTCGGGCTGCGGCCCTATGCGCCCTGCCATTTGCGCCACGTCGCGGGAACGGGCGGGACCACGCGACTGGAATGGATCAGGCGCACGCGGGTAGACGGCGACCCATGGGGCGTAGGCGAGGTGCCGCTGGGCGAGGAGAGCGAACAATATCTGTTGCAGGTTCTCAAGGATGGGAGCCTTTTGCGGGAAGAGAGCCTGAACGCGCCGTTCTGGGAGTATACGCAGCCGATGCGCGATGCGGACGGCGCTGGTGGCCTGTGTGAGGTAACGGTGCAGCAGGTCTCCGCCCGGTACGGGCCAGGCCCGGCGGCGCGGCTCGTTGCCGCTCTTTGATGCGGGCGGTGTTCTATAGTGATCTGATCGCGGCGGCCCGGGCACTGGGCGGTTGCCCGCCGGGGGACCGCCTGCGCCTTTGTCACCGCATGCTGCGCGAAGCCGACTGGGCGGACCGCTATGCCCGCAGGCTCGGCAAGGTGCATCCCCGCTGGGGCAACGGCACGCTTGCAGCGGCAGCGGGCCAGTATCCGCAGGCCCGGGCGGCGGCCGTCAACGAGGCGGATCACCTTGCCTGCCTGCTCGTGATCCTGCGCGCGCTGGAGGCAAAATCCGCCGCTTCCACTTGTCACGCCCGCCCCACTGCATAGGTTGAGAGGGAATCAACAGCCGTTTGCCTTTGATCGGGCGATGCGGCATGGGGTATACTGGCATCAGCAAGGGACGTGCGACATGGCCGAACTCAAGCCCAAACTGGCGGAAGTCGATCCCGTCTGGGACAGGATCACCGAAGAGGCGCAGACCGCTGTGGCCAAGGAGCCGCTGGTAGGCGGTTTCATCCACGCCTGCATCCTGCACCACAAATCCATCGAAAAGGCGCTGTCCTACCGGATTGCGGCAAAGCTTGCCTCCAACGAGATGTCGATGATGGTGGTGCGCGAGGTGGTCGAACAGGCCTATGAGGCGGAGCCGGACCTGCTTCAGGCCGCACGGGCGGACCTTGTGGCGATCTACGAACGCGACCCGGCCTGCCATCGCCTCTTGCAGCCGATCCTTTATTTCAAGGGGTATCAGGCGATACAGGCGTACCGGATCGGGCACCACCTGTGGACCCAGGGGCATTTCGATCTGGCCTATTTCTTCCAGATGCGCATCAGCGAGATCTTTGGGGTGGATATCCACCCGGCGGCGCGGATGGGCAAGGGCATCATGATCGACCACGCCCATTCCATCGTGATCGGCGAAACCGCTGTCGTGGGCGACAATGTCTCCATGCTGCATTCGGTGACGCTGGGCGGGACCGGCAAGGAAGAAGAGGACCGGCACCCCAAGATCGGGGATGGCGTGCTGATCGGCGCGGGGGCGAAAGTGCTGGGCAATATTTCCGTCGGGTATTGCAGCCGCATCGCGGCAGGCTCCGTCGTGCTGGAGGACGTGCCGCCCTGCAAGACCGTCGCGGGGATACCTGCCCGGATCGTGGGCGAGGCCGGCTGCGAGCAGCCTTCGGTTTCGATGAACCACATGCTGGGCCCGCACGAGACCTGATACACACCTTATTTGGTCAATTTTGCGCGGGCATGCCGCACAATACGGAGCGTTCCCGCGGGATAAATCCCCCGGGGAACAGACACGGGCCAGCTAGGGCTGTTCCTTTATCGTGCCCAACAGCCAGTCCCTGACCTGCAGGGAGGCATCAGATGCGGCTTGCCGGGGCATCAGCAGATAGAAATCCAGTTCGCCGGCAAGAACGCTGTCGATCGGTTGCACGAGCCGCCCGGCCTCCAGATCCCGTTGCACCAGAAAACGGCTGGCCAATGCGATGCCCTGACCGGCAAGTGCCGAGTCGAGCGTCAGTGTTGTCTGGTTGAACCGGAGGTCGCGCGCCGGTTCGACGGTACGCTTGAACGCCGTTTCGATGAATGCGGGCCAAAGATCGTGCGTATCATGCAGGAGCGTCATGCGGGAGAGTGACGCCCCATCGAGGGGCAGATCCTCTTCCGCCACCAGACCGGGCGCGCAGACTGCCACAACGTCCTGACGAAACAAGAGGTTTGCACGCAGGCTCGCGCCGAATGGTGGCCGCGCCTGACGGACCGCCATGTCGATCCCGTCGGCATGGAAGCTGGCGATCCGCTCCGTCGCGGTGATGCGCAGGTCGATCCCGGGGCAGGCTTCGGTAAACTCCGAAAGTCGAGGGATAAGCCATTTCGACGCGAATGTAGGGGTCACGCTGATCGTCACCCGGGAGGGGGCTGATCGAAGCGCCGCCGTCGCCTCCGACAGTTGAGCGAAAGCGCGTGAAACAGCGACATGGTAGGCGCGTCCTTCCTCTGTAAATGCCAAGCCGCGGGGTTCTCGCAGGAACAGGCGTAGGCCCAGATGATCTTCAAGGCCGCGCACTTGCTGCGCCACCGCCCCTTGGGTCACGCGCAAATCGTCTGCCGCCGCGCGGAAGGTCATGTACCTGCCCGCGGCCACGAATGCCCGCAGCCCGTTCAACGGCGGAAGGTCGGTTTCATCATTCACCATAGATTATCTACACTCAAACCTCAGTGCATCTGGCTGGTCGGATACACCCTATTCCATATATGTTGATGTATACAGTGATTTTACATCTCTTCCGCAAGCGAGGAATTATATCATGACAGCAGAAAAAGTAGCGATTATCACCGCAGGTGGCAGCGGGATGGGTGCGGGCGCGGCGAAACGCCTTGCCTCCGACGGCTTCCAGGTCGGCATCCTGTCGTCTTCCGGGAAGGGAGAGGCGTTGGCCAAGGACCTCGGCGGCTTTGGCGTCACCGGGTCGAACCAGTCGGCAGAGGATCTGGCGCAGCTTGTTGAGGGTGCGATGGACCGGTGGGGCCGCATCGATGTTCTGGTGAATTCTGCCGGGCATGGCCCCAAGGGCGATGTTCTCGAAATGACGGATGCGGATTGGCACGCAGGCCTCGACGTTTATCTTCTGAATGTGATCCGTCCTACGCGGCTCGTTACGCCGATCATGGCTGCCCAAGGCGGCGGTGCGATCATCAACATCTCGACCTTCGCGACCTTCGAGCCCGATCCGCTTTTTCCCACATCCGGCATCTTCCGGGCGGGGTTGGCCGGATTCACCAAGCTTTTCGCGGACAAGCATGCGGCGCAGAACATTCGCATGAACAATGTGCTGCCGGGGTTCATCGACAGCTTGCCGGAAACCGAAGAACGACGCGCCCGTATCCCCTTGGGTCGCTACGGCAGGGAAGCCGAAGTCTCATCGCTCATCGCGTGGCTTGCTTCAGAAGAGGGCGGTTACGTCACCGGCCAGAACTGGCGGATAGACGGAGGGCTGACGCGTGGCGTCTGAATGCACCAACCTTCGACCGCATAGCCAGACCGCATTTGTCGTGAAATGGGCGGCCTCTGTGATCCAGATGCTGGGCTATGCTGGTACCGGCTTCGGCTGGACGCCCTGGAACCTCTACCTGTTCCTTGCGGGCGTCCTTGGCTGGCTGGTCGTCGGGGTGCTCTGGAACGATAGGGCAATCATGCTGATCCACTTCGTCGCTCTTGGGGCGATGTTGTTGGGCATGGCCAGCCAATAACGCGCGCCCGGCGCATCCCCGCGCCGGGCAACTTCATGCAATGGGCCTTCCATGGCTGCGGGTCATACCCGCCGTCAGGCGAGCATGATCATCGGATTTTCGAGGTTGTCCTTGATCGCGTTGAGCAGCTCTGCCCCCAACGCGCCGTCGATCACACGGTGATCGACCGAAAGCGTGACGGACATCACCGTGGCCACCTTTACCTCGCCTGCGTCGTCCACCACCGGTTTGCGGACCCCGGCACCCACGGCGAGGATCGCACCATGGGGCGGATTGATCACCGCGTCGAAGTTTTCCACACCGAACATGCCCAGGTTGGAGATCGCGAAGCTGCCGCCCTGATATTCCTGCGGGGCGAGCTTGCGGTTGCGCGCGCGGGTGGCGAGGTCTTTCATCTCTGCCGAGAGGGCGGAGAGCGACTTGGCATCCGCATCGCGCAGGACGGGAGTGAAGAGCCCGCCTTCGATGGCCACGGCCACCGCCACGTCCGACGGGGTCAGCTTCAGGATGCGGTCGCCGGCCCAGACGGCGTTGGCCTCGGGCACCGATTGCAGGGCCAGCGCGCAGGCCTTGATGATGAAGTCGTTGACCGACAGTTTCACACCGCGCGCTTCGAGCTTCTTGTTCAGATCGCTGCGGAACGCCATGAGCGCGTCGAGCTGGATATCCCGGCGCAGATAGAAATGCGGGATCGATTGTTTCGCTTCCGTCAGGCGGCTGGCGATGGTCTTGCGCATCCCGTCGAGGCTCACTTCCTCGAAATCGCGGCCTTCGTACATCTTGATGATGGACTCGGCGGTCGGGCCTGCCTTTGCGGGTGCAACGACCGGGGCCGCCTTTTCGTCCGCCGCCTTGCCGCTGTCTTTCGCGGGCGCGCCTTCCTTGCGGGGTTCGGCATTTTCCACGTCGGACTTGACGATGCGCCCGTGCGGGCCGGAGCCTTCGATGTCCTTCAGGTCAAGCCCGCGGTCCGCCGCGATGCGCCGGGCGAGGGGGGAGGCGAAGATGCGTTCGCCCTTGTCCGCGGATTTGCCTTCGGAGCCGGAGGTGCCGCCACTGCCTTGCTTGGGTGTCGCGTCAGTTTCGCCGCGGCCGTATCCGGCGGTGGGTTCGGTCTTGTCGGATGCCCCTGCCGGTTCGGCATGGCTGGATTTGTCTGCGGCATCATCCTTGGGCTTCGCATCATCTCCGCCCGATGCGATGTCATCGGCGCTTTCGCCTTCTTCCAGCAGCACGGCGATGGGGGTGTTCACCTTCACGCCTTCGGTGCCTTCGGCCACGAGGATCTTGCCGACGGTGCCTTCATCCACGGCTTCGAATTCCATGGTGGCCTTGTCGGTCTCGATCTCCGCCAGCAGGTCGCCGGAGGATACGGTATCGCCTTCCTTCACCAGCCATTTGGCCAGCGTGCCTTCTTCCATGGTGGGGGAGAGGGCGGGCATGAGAATTTCGGTCGGCATCAGTCAGTCTCCTCTACCAGCACGCGGTCCCATGGGGCCTTGACCCAGCCGCCTTCGACGCGGGCGGTATAGGCCGCGAGGATTTGCGGCAGGTTGGCGCGCAACCATTCGAGGCGCGCGTCGGCGTCCGCCCCGGCCCCGGCTTCTTCCTGTACAAAATCCTCGGGCACCACGATGCGGTAGCGGGTGTCACCGCCCGGCCCGGCGAGGATGTAGGCTCCGCGATCGTCATCGAACTGGAATGCGGCACTCATTTATAGGTCACCTTCTTGACGGCCTCGATCACTTCGTCGGTCGTGACCAGCGCGTGTTTTTCGAGATTGGCGGCATAGGGCATGGGGACATCCTTGCCGGTGCAGTTGATCACCGGCGCGTCGAGGTAATCGAACGCTTCCTGCATGATCACCGAAGAGATGTAGTTGCCCACGGAGCCTTGGGGCCAGCCTTCTTCCACGGTCACGCAGCGGTTGGTCTTGCGGACGGATTTGAGGATGCTGTCCGTGTCCATCGGGCGCAGGGTGCGCAGGTCGATCACCTCGGCTTCGATCCCGTCTTCGGCCAGTTTGTCAGCCGCCTGCAGGGCATAGCTCATACCGATGCCGAAGCTGACGATGGTGACGTCCGAGCCTTCGCGCCAGATGCGCGCCTTGCCGAAGGGTACGGTGTAATCGTCGATCTCCGGCACGTCGAAGGACCGGCCATAGAGGATTTCGTTTTCAAGGAAGACCACCGGGTTGGGATCGCGGATCGCCGTTTTCATCAGGCCTTTGTAGTCCGATGCGGAATAGGGCATCGCGACCTTGAGGCCGGGGATCTGCATGTACCAGGCGGCATAATCTTGGCTGTGCTGGGCACCCACGCGGGCGGCGGCGCCGTTGGGGCCGCGGAAGACCATAGGCGCGCCCATCTGGCCGCCGGACATATAGAGCGTCTTGGCCGCGGAGTTGATGATCTGGTCGATGGCCTGCATGGCGAAGTTCCAGGTCATGAATTCGACGATGGGCTTGAGTCCGCCGAAAGCCGCGCCGACGCCGATACCGGCAAAGCCATGTTCGGTGATCGGCGTGTCGATCACGCGCTTGGCGCCGAATTCGTCCAGCAGGCCCTGGCTGATCTTGTAGGCGCCCTGATATTCGGCCACTTCCTCGCCCATCAGGAAGACATCTTCGTCGCGGCGCATTTCCTCGGCCATGGCATCGCGCAGGGCTTCGCGCACGGTCTGTTGCTTGAGCTTGGTGTCGGCGGGCCAGTCCGGGGTCTCGTCGGGCTTGGGGGCTTCGGGTTCGGGCTTTGAATGGCCCGCGGCAGGCTCGTCCTTGCCGCTGTCCTGCTTGGCCTGCTTCCCGTCGGAGGACTCATCGGTCTTTTTCGCATCTTCGTCAGAGGCGCCATTGCCCGACGCGGCGCTGTCGATGTCGTCGGCGCTTTCGCCTTCCTCGAGCAGCACGGCGATGGGGGTGTTCACCTTCACGCCCTCGGTGCCTTCGGCCACGAGGATCTTGCCGATGGTGCCTTCATCCACGGCCTCGAATTCCATCGTGGCCTTGTCGGTTTCGATCTCGGCCATGATATCGCCGGAGGATACGGTATCGCCTTCCTTCACCAGCCATTTGGCGAGGGTGCCTTCCTCCATCGTGGGGGAGAGGGCGGGCATGAGAATTTCGGTGGCCATATCAGTTGCCCTCCATAGAAGTGATCATTCCGACGACATTGCCCTGGCCGTCTTCCACATAGGCGCAGCGGCCCACGCCGGGATAGTCCACGGGCGGGAGCGCTTCGGCCCCGCCGTTTTCCAGTGCCCAGGCATAGGAGGCATCGCAATCCTCGACCGCAAAGGTCATGGTGCCGCCCCGGATCGCGGAACCCGCGGCAGGCGCGTCGCCCATGCGGGCCATGATGCCGGCGGTCACGCCCTTGTCCTGCCCGATATCGCGGCCTTCGATCAGGTGATAGCTTGCAGCTTCACCGCCCTTCATCGGCTCGAACCGCCAACCGAAGAGGCCGCCGTAAAAGCTTTTCGCGGCGTCCACGTCGGCCGCGTGAATCTCGAAATGCGGCATCAGGCGCTGGCCTCCTGTGGGGCGTCGCCTTCGGCGTAGATATCCGTCCAGAGTTCTTCCAGCGCGGGTTCGGGGCTGTCCTTGGCGAATTCGGCGCTTTCGTTGACGATCTTCTTGATTTCCTTGTCGATGGCTTTCAGATCGTCCTCGCTGGCGTGTTTGCCTTCCAGCAGCATGCTGCGCACCGCATCAATGGGGTCACGCTCATCACGCATCTTCTGGACCTCTTCGCGGGTGCGGTACTTGGCCGGGTCCGACATGGAATGGCCGCGATAGCGGTATGTCTTGATCTCGAGGATATAGGGCCCCTTGCCCGCGCGGCAGTGGGCCACGGCCTTTTCGCCCGCATCCTTCACGGCGAGCACATCCATCCCGTCGACCGCTTCGCCGGGGATGCCGAAGGCCTCGCCCCGGGTGTAGATATCGGGGGTGGAGGTGGAGCGTTTCTGCGAGGTTCCCATGGCGTACTGGTTGTTCTCGATCACGAAGATCACCGGCAGCTTCCACAGCGAGGCCATGTTGAACGTCTCATAGACCTGGCCCTGGTTGGCCGCACCGTCGCCGAAATAGGTAAAGGTGACGCGGTCGTTTTCGCGGTACTTGTCAGCAAAGGCGAGGCCCGCGCCCAGCGGCACGTTGGCGCCCACGATGCCATGACCGCCGTAAAAGCGTTTCTCTTTCGAGAACATGTGCATGGAGCCGCCCTTGCCCTTGGAATAGCCCCCTTCGCGCCCCGTCAGTTCGGCCATCACGCCGTTGGGGTCCATGCCGCAGGCCAGCATATGGCCGTGGTCGCGGTAGGTGGTGATGCGGCTGTCGCCTTCCTCTGCCGCGGCTTCCAGCCCGACGACGACCGCCTCCTGCCCGATATAGAGGTGGCAGAACCCGCCGATCAGGCCCATGCCGTAAAGCTGGCCTGCCTTTTCCTCGAAACGGCGTATCAGCAGCATGTCGCGGTAATATGCCTTCAATTCGTCGCCGGAGACATCATTCTTCCGGCTCGTTTTCTTGGCAGCCATCGGCGCCCTCCCTCTCGCTGCGCGATCGTCCGCAGATAGTTTAGCGTTAAACTATCATTTAACGGATTCGAGACAGGAAGGCGAGGGGGTTTGTCCGGACCGGGCGAAGATCAGTGAATTACGATCTCGTCCGTGCGCACCATGCCCAGCACCTTGCGGGCGCGTTCGTCCAGCAGGTCGAGGTCGAGGTAATTGTCGGACAACCGATGCGTCAGGTTTTCCATCCGCGCCACATCGGCCCGCACGGTTTCGAGTTGGGCGCGCAGGTTCTGCGTTTCGGCCAGAATCTCGGCCCGGCGGAACAGGCCGAAATCGCCCTGAACGGCGGCAAAGGTGAAATAGAGGCTGAGCGCGAAGGCGATCGCGAAGAAAATCAGGGTGCCGAACGCCGGCCGGGGGGAACGTGTCATGCTGTGCCTCTGTCGCCTCTTACCGGGCGTGGGGCGACTATGGCACAGCGAAATCGTCTTGTGAATCCCTTAACTTGACGCAGGGTCCGATGATCGGCGGGCCGCCGCGCAGGCTGGCCNGTCCCCTCAGTGATCGAGCGCGGCCACCCCGGGCAGGGTCTTGCCTTCCATCCATTCGAGGAAGGCGCCCCCGGCGGTCGAGATATAGGTGAAATCATCCGCCGCCCCCGCCTTGTTGAGTGCGGCAACCGTGTCACCACCCCCCGCCACGGAAACGAGCGTGCCTGCCCGGGTGCAGGCGGCGGCGCGCNGTGCCGCGGCGATGGTGGCGCCGTCGAACGGGGTGATCTCGAACGCGCCGAGGGGGCCGTTCCAGATGAGGGTTTTCAGCCCCTCGATGGCTTCCGCGATCTGCGTGATGCTCTCGGGCCCCGCGTCGAGCACCATCTGCCCGTCTTCCAGTTCGGTGTCGGGGGTCAGGTGCAGCACCTCATGCGGGGCATCTGCCGCGAATTCGCGTGCCACCAGCCCGTCCACCGGCAGGATCACCCGGCAGCCCGCGCTTTCGGCGCGGCTCAGGATATCGCGGGCGGTTTCGAAAAAGTCCGGCTCGCTGAGCGACGCGGCAAGCTGCGCGCCGCTGGCGGCGAGAAAGGTGTTGGCCATGCCGCCGCCGATGATCAGCACATCGAGTCGGGAGACCAGATTTTCCAGCAGTTCGATCTTGGTCGAGACCTTCGCCCCGCCGACGACAGCCCCCACGGGGCGCTGCGGATGCGACAGCGCCGACTCCAGCGCGGAAAGTTCGGCCTGCATCAACCGCCCGGCACAGGCGGGCAGCAGCCGGGCGACGGCCTCTGTCGAGGCATGGGCGCGATGGGCGGCGGAAAAGGCATCGTTGCAATAGATGTCACCCAGACCGGCCAGCCGGCGGGCGAGGCCCTCGTCATTGGTCGTCTCGCCGGGATGGAAGCGGATATTTTCCAGCAGCAGCACGTCGGCAGCGCGCGCCTCCTCGGTCGGGTTTTCGGCGGCGTCCAGCGTTTCCACCAGCACGACCTTGCGGCCCAGTGCATCGCGCAGCGCGGGCAGGACCTGCCCAAGGCTCATGTCGAGGTTCACCTTCCCCTTGGGCCGCCCGAAATGGGCCAGCAGGATCGGCTTGCCGCCGCGCGCGAGGATGTCATGAACGGTGGGCACGATGCGTTCGATCCGGGTGGCGTCCGACACCTTGCCGTTTTCCATCGGAACGTTGATGTCCACCCGCACGAGCACGCGCTTGCCCTGCAGTTCCATGTCGTCCAGCGTCTTCCAGCCCATCGCGTCGTCCTCTCCATCGTTTGGGCGTGTTTTGCCCCAAAGCGGCGGAAGGTCAATGCACGTGCTTGGCAATCGCTCCCAAGCCTCCTAGGTATCACGGCAACCCTAGTCAGAAGGAGACCGGCATGGCCGAGATCAAGGACCCCGAGAACACGATACTGATGGAGCTGAAGGGCGGCACCGTCACCATCCAGCTGCTGCCGGACGTGGCGCCGAAGCACGTGGAGCGCATGAAGGAACTGGCGCGCGCCGGTAAATACGACAACGTGGCCTTTCACCGCGTGATCGACGGTTTCATGGCCCAGACGGGCGATGTGGCCAATGGCAACATGGAAGAGGGTTTCAACCTGCGGGCCGCCGGAACGGGCGGTTCCGACCTGCCGAACCTGCCGGCTGAATTCTCCAAAGTGCCCCATGCGCGCGGCAGCCTCGGTGCGGCGCGGTCGGCCAATCCCGACAGTGCGAACAGCCAGTTCTTCATCAACTTCAAGGACAACGATTTCCTCAACGGTCAGTACACTGTCTACGGGCAGGTGATCGACGGGATGCAACATGTGGATGCCATCACCCGGGGCGAGCCGCCTGCGGATCCTGACCGCATGATCAGCGTGAAGGTGGCCGCCGATGCGTAATCTTCTCACCTCCGCTGCCGTCACGCTCGCCCTGACCGGGGCGGCCTTCGCTACCGAGATGCAGATCGAGGTTGCGGGCGAAGCCGAGGGCACGATCACCGTCGATCTGCTTGAGGACGTGGCCCCCCAGCATGTCGAACGGTTGACCACGCTGGCACGCGAAGGCGCCTATGACGGCGTTGTGTTCCACCGCGTGATCGACGGCTTCATGGCCCAGACCGGCGATGTGCAATTCGGCCGTCAGGACGGCGACACCGCCCGCGCTGGCATGGGCGGCTCCGAAATGCCGAATCTCGCCGCCGAGTTTTCCGACATTCCCTTTGACCGGGGTGTCGTGGGCATGGCGCGCAGCCAGGATCCCGACAGCGCCAACAGCCAGTTCTTCATCATGTTCGACGAAGGGCATTTCCTGAACGGCCAATACACGGTGGTCGGTCGCGTGACCGAGGGGCTCGATGTGCTGGACGCGATCAAGCGCGGCACCGGGGCCAATGGCGCGGTCGTGGGCGAACCCGACCGGATGGAGAGCGTCACCATCACGGAATGACGCGGGTCATTCACCTTTGCGTGGGGCGGGCTGACAGACCCGCCCCCGCTGCGGCAGACTTGAGGGATGATCAGATCCCTCGCCCTTGCGCTCCCGCTCCTTTGTGCGCCGCTGCTGGCCGCCGCCAATCCCGATTTCTGGAAATCGGAATGGCCGCGCACTGATTTTTCCAAGACCAGTGTCGAAAGCTGGACCGAGATCATATCGGGCGGTCCTGGCAAGGACGGGATACCGGCGCTCGATGATCCGCAGTTCATCGAAGCCTCCGCCGAGACGCGGATCGGCCCACGTGAGCCTGTCATCACCGTCGCGATGGACGGCGCGCGCGCCCGCGCGTACCCGATCCGCTATCTGACATGGCATGAAATCGTCAACGATACGGTGGCGGGTATTCCCGTCGCCGTCACCTTTTGCCC
>NZ_LWGH01000477.1:0-8492 GCF_001635395.1 Sulfitobacter sp. HI0129
CACTGGCGGCATCGCACTGAAAAATCGCCACCCGGTCGGCGTTGCGCGCTTCGGTCCGGCAGGGGCAGGGGGTGCGCATATGAAAGACCCATTGCGCAGTCTGTCCCTTTGCTGTGGTCCGGGGCGGCCATCTGTCTGGTCCCTTTTTTCGCCGTCGGTATTCTGCCGGTCTCGCGTCGGTACTGGTGGCCCGGCCCCGGAGCAGTGATGCCGGATGGGCCGAGCGTTCGGAGGCAACCCGGATCAGCGGGTGCCGCCCGGTTGCCTCACACCAGCACCGAGCCCTTGGCGTCGATGACGCCTTGCGTATCCACGTCGCCCAGCAGCATTTCGTTATGGGCCTTGCCCGAGGGGATCATCGGGAAGCAATTTTCGTGCTTCTCCACAAGACAGTCGAGGATCACCGGGCCGGGGTGCTCGATCATCTCCATGATCGCATCGTCGAGCTTGTCGGGGTCGCTTACCTGGATGCCCTTCGCGCCGAAGGCTTCTGCCAGCTTCACGAAATCGGGCAGCGCCTCGGACCAGCTTTGGGAATAGCGCTCTCCGTGCAGAAGCTCCTGCCACTGGCGCACCATGCCCAGACGTTCGTTGTTCAGGATGAACTGTTTCACCGGCAGGCCGTACTGCATCGCGGTGCCCATTTCCTGCATGTTCATCAGCCATGACGCTTCGCCCGCCACGTTGATCACGAGGCTGTCGGGATGCGCCATCTGCACACCGATGGAGGCCGGAAAGCCGTAGCCCATCGTCCCCAGCCCGCCGGAGGTCATCCAGCGGTTCGGTTCCTCGAAACCCATGTATTGCGCGGCCCACATCTGGTGCTGGCCCACCTCGGTCGTCACGTAGCGATCATGGCCCTTGGTCAACTCCTCCAGCCGGCGGACGGCGTGCTGCGGTTTGATGGTCTTGCCTGCCTGCTTGTATTTCAGGCAATCCACCGCGCGCCAGCTTTCGATCTGTTTCCACCATTTCGCCAGCGCTTCGCCGTTCGTCTTGCGACCGCGCGATTTCCAGACCTTCAGCAGATCCTCGAGCACATGGCCCACGTCGCCGACGATGGGAATGTCGATGCGGATCACCTTGTTGATCGACGAGGGGTCGATGTCGATATGCGCTTTTTTGGACTTGGGGCTGAACATATCCACGACGCCGGTGATCCGGTCGTCGAAACGCGCGCCGATGTTGATCATCAGATCGCAGCCATGCATCGTCATGTTGGCCTCATAGGTGCCGTGCATCCCCAGCATGCCCAGCCACTTGTCGCCCGAGGCGGGATAGGCGCCCAGCCCCATGAGGGTCGAGGTGATGGGAAAGCCTGTCGAGTCCACCAGCTCGCGCAGCAGCTGCGACGCGGCCGGGCCGGAGTTGATCACGCCGCCGCCGGTATAGAACACGGGCTTTTTCGCGCTTTCGATGGCGGCCACGAGTTCCGTGATCTCTTCCATGTCGCCCTTAACCTTGGGCTGGTAATGAGAGGTCGACGGTTTGGGTGGCGCATAGGTGCCGGTGGCGAACTGCACGTCCTTGGGAATGTCGATCAGTACCGGACCGGGGCGGCCATGGGTCGCCACGTGGAATGCCTCATGCAGGACGCCGGAGAGTTTGTCGGTCTCCTTCACCAGCCAGTTGTGCTTGGTGCAGGGGCGGGTGATGCCCACGGTATCGGCTTCCTGAAAGGCGTCAGAGCCGATCATGAAGGTGGGGACCTGACCCGTCAGCACCACGATGGGAATGGAATCGAGCAGCGCATCGGTCAGCCCGGTCACGGCATTGGTCGCCCCCGGGCCGGATGTCACTAGCACCACGCCGGGCTTCCCGGTGGAGCGGGCGTAGCCTTCGGCGGCGTGCACGGCACCCTGTTCGTGGCGCACCAGCACGTGTTTGATGCTGTTTTGCTGGAACACCTCGTCATAGATCGGCAGGACGGCCCCGCCGGGATATCCGAATATGGTATCGACACCCTGATCGATCAGGGCCTGTACGATCATCTTTGCTCCGGTCATCTGGCGTGTCATCTGGCTGCTCCGTAAGGCGTGCAATTGTCTGGCGCATAAAAAAGCCCCCGGGGAAACGGGGGCGCATGGGTTGGGGTATGGTTGTCCGTTACCGGCCCATGCGCGAAAATCCTACGATGACGACTAGTGCTGTCACGTTTGGGCTCCTTCAAGCGTTGCGGGACATTATGACCGCCGTTCGGGAGGGTCAACCGCCGGGAGCGAAAAAAATGTCGCGCGGCAGGCATTTTACGACAGATTCTTGCGAGAGGTCCTGATGGCAGGCAAGTTTCGGCAATAAATTCGCGGCAAATTGCAACTTTCGGCGCCTGAGCGCTGTCAAAGGCGCGCGCCGGTCCCCTGCAGCACCCCATGTTCCATGGCATAGCGGGTCAGCCCGGCGGTGCTGGAGATGCCGAGCTTGCGCTTGATGTTCTTACGATGGGTTTCCACCGTCCGCACGGAGATATCGAGCGCCTGCGCCACGTCCTTGTTCGTGCGCCCCTGCGCGAGTTTGAGCAATATGGTCTGTTCACGCTCTGTCAGCGCCTCACGTTCTGCGCCGTCCTTGGGGGCGAGCGATCCCTGCGCGCCGGTGCAGAGGTAGCGTTTGCCCGACATTACCGTGTCGATGGCGGTCTTGATTTCTTCGGTGGGGACATCCTTCAGCAGGTAGCCCTGCGCGCCGTGACTGAGCGCGGAGGCGATGTACTCGGGATTGTCATGCATCGTCAGGATCACGACATGCATGTCCGGTCGGCGTTCCAGCACGATTTCCGTCGCGCTCAACCCGCCGAGTTCGGGCATGTTGAGGTCCATCAGGATCACATCGGGCGCCATTTCCTCCAGCTGCGCGATGACCTCGCGCCCGTTGGAAAGGATTCCCGCGATTTCGATATCGTCATAGCTTTCGAGGATCGACTGGATGCCTTCGGCCACCATCGGGTGATCGTCGACGATGAGAACCCGGACCGGGTCGCCCGAAGAAGGCAGGGGTTTGGCTGCGGGCATGGGCCTTGCCGTCATTGGGCTGCGATGTCCTGTCTTGCGGATGCGGGCGCATCCGGGTTTTCCTCTTCGGGGGGGAGCATATGCGTCAGCGGTACGGTGGCGTCAATCGTGGTTCCCCCGCCCGGGGCAGACTCGATACGCAGCTGCCCACCAAGCTGTTCGACCCGTTCCTGCATGTTGCGCAACCCCAACCCGCCGCCGCTGGCGGGGTCGCGTGCGAGCCGTCCGAGGCCCACACCGTTGTCGGTGATCCGCAGGGTCGCGCCCTTGCGGTGGCCGCGCAGGTCCACGGCCACGCGGCTGGCGCCTGCGTGCCGTTCGATGTTGGTCAGCGCTTCCTGAGCAATCCGGTAGAGCGCGATCTTGCCGTCCTCGTCCATCCGGTTTCGGAAGACGACGGTGTTGAAGCTGGTGGCGATGCCCGTGCGGGCCTCGAAGGCCTCCGTTAGGGTCTTGAGCGCGGGGCCGAGGCCCAGATCGTCCAGCACGCCGGGGCGCAGGTCGCGGCTGATGCGGCGTACCTCCGCAATCGCCTCCGCCAGCGAGGCGATCCCCTTGCCGAGCGGTTTTTCCGCGCCGGACTCGCCCCGGTCGAGCTTGCGGCGCGCGGTGTCGAGCGCATAGCGCACGCCCACGAGGATCTGGCTGATGCCGTCATGCAGTTCGCGCGCCACGCGACCGCGCTCCTCTTCCTGGGCGTCGAATACCCGCTGAGTGAGCCGCTTGAGCTTGGCATCCGCCAGCCGCCGTTCGCGCAGGTTGACCAGCATCCCGCTGATGAAGACCGCCAGCAGCGCGGTCAGGGTGATCCCCCCGATATAGAGAAAGGTGCGATGCACCCGCGCCTGCACATCCGCCCGCGCCGAGGCGGTGGAGGCGAGCACATCGTCGATGAAGACCCCCGTGCCCACGGCCCACCGCCACGACGGAAAGGAGGTGACATAGGTGATCATGCGCCCGACCTCGCCGGTCGAGGTCTTGGGCCAGAGATAGCTGTGAAACCCGGCCCCGTCGCGGGCGATGCGGATCAGTTCGTCCACGACCGGCGTGCCTTCGGCGTCTGTCTGCCCGCGCCAGTTGCGATTGATCCGCTCGGTCTGCCGGGGCGAGACGAGCGCGTTGCCGTCGTAGTCGTAGACGAAGAACTGCCCGTCATCGCCGTAGATCATCGCCGACAGGATCTGCGCCACCTGCGCCTTGGCTTCGGCATCGTCGGGTGCCGCGGATCCGTAGATGAAATAGAACCCGTTGCGCGCCTGGGTGACATAGTTGCGCAACTCCGCCTTCTTGGCCTCGATCAGCTGCGCTTCGAGCAGATCGATCTCCCGCTCCGCCAGCGCGCGGGCCTGCAATGCAACCACCACGGCGATGGCGGTGGCTGCCACGATCAGCGGCACGGAGGCCAGAAGCGTGAGCTTCTGCGCATAGCTGAAGGGGGAAATCAGGCGCAGGTATCGAAACATGATCCACAGCGATACGCGCAAACGGGCGCGAATCAAAGGGAACCTGTCATGCCGCCCGCGCCGCGGCATTGGCCTTCGCGCCCCGCTCCGGGTGCCGCAGGGGCAGGGAAGGGGGCTATTGGACCGCCTCCCGGTCCCTCCACCGGTCAAAATCCTGCGGCGGAGGGGGCTTCTACGCAGTAGTAGGTATTTCAAAAGCACCCGGGATCGCTAATGTAGCGCCACTTGAAACGACCTGTGCGTCATCGGCGACACGGGCGTCCTTATGGGAGGAGTATCAAAATGGACCGTCGTTCATTCCTTAAGACATCCGCACTCGGCGGCACCGCTGCCGCAGCCGGTACGCTGGCCGCACCGGCCTACGCACAGGGCAAGCGCACGCTGACCATGGTCACGTCCTGGCCCCGCGGCTTTGCCGTGCTCGACGATGCCGCGACATATCTCAACAACATGGTTGACGAGATGTCGGACGGCACGCTGACCATCGACAAGAAAGCCCCGGGCGAGCTTGTGGGCGCCTTCGAAGTATTCGATGCCGTGTCCTCCGGTCAGGCGGACATGTACCATTCGGCCGACTATTACTTCATCGGCCAGCACCCGGGCCTTGCCTATTTCACCGCCGTGCCCTTCGGCGCCACGGCGCAGGAGCTGACCAACTGGTACCTGCATGGCGGCGGCCACGATCTGCACAACCAGATCGGCGAGATCTTCAACATGAAGATGTTCCTCGCAGGCAACTCCGGCTCGCAGTCCGGTGGCTGGTTCCGCAAGGAAATCAACTCCGCCGCTGACTTCAACGGCCTGAAGTTCCGCATGCCGGGTCTCGGCGGCAAGGTGCTGGGCAAGCTGGGTGCGTCGGTCCAGAACATCCCCGGCGGCGAACTCTATCAGGCGCTGTCTTCGGGCGCGCTGGACGGTCTCGAATGGGTCGGTCCCTTCGCGGACGAGCGCGCGGGCTTCCAGGAAGTGGCGAAGATCTACTACACCGCCGGTTTCCACGAGCCGGGCTCCGGTCTGACCGCCTCCATGAACCTCGATGTGTTCAACGAGCTGACACCGGCACAGCAGAAGATCGTCGAATATGCGACGATGGCCACCACGCACA
Organism: Sulfitobacter sp. HI0129; assembly: GCF_001635395.1. Lineage (NCBI taxonomy): Bacteria > Pseudomonadati > Pseudomonadota > Alphaproteobacteria > Rhodobacterales > Roseobacteraceae > Sulfitobacter > Sulfitobacter sp. HI0129. The sequence goes on from NZ_LWGH01000477.1 coordinate 5,577, forward strand.
CCGGTCTGGCGGAAACGCTGGCGAACAACGGTGCCGCGCTGGCACGCCTGCAGCAGCAGGGCGTGAAGACCATGCAGTTCCCCGACGACGTCTGGGATGCCTTCGGCAGCGCCTCCAAGGAGGTGATGGACGAGAACATGGACGACACGCTCTTCGCGGACATCCGCGAAAGCTTCGAAGCCTCGCTCCAGTCCTCGGCGGAATGGCTGTCGAAGTCGGACGCCTATTACGTCAACCAGCGTCAGCGGGTGCTGGGTCAGGGCTGACCGCCCGGGCATGAATAACGTGGGGGGCTGCCTTGGGCGGCCCCTCGCCTGCGTTCACGTCCGGCATCAGACCGGGCGAAAGACTGCCGCGACAGGGGCGTTACGCACCTGAACGTACGGGGAGGGGACAATGGAAAACGATGCTGCCGCCGGTTGGTTCGGCGCCGTGATCGACGGGCTGATCTGGTTCTTCACGAACCTCGGTCTGGCGTTCTACAACTTCTTTTACGCGCTCGCCAATCCCGGTCTCTGGCTGGACTGGTCGAATGGCGAATCGCTTATGCGGTTCATCTATTACGGGGCATCGGCTGAACTGCTCTTCGTGCTGCTGGCGATCTTCCTCGTGGTGACGGTGATCGGTTTCATCAAGCGTGACTTCATGTGGGCCTGCGTGCGCGGGCTCGAAGGCTTCGCCAACGGGGTCGGTCGGTTCTTTGCCTGGGCGGGTCTGCTGATGGTGCTTCAGCAGATCATCATCGTGTTCATGCAGCGTATCTTTACCCGGCCCGACATTTCCTTCGGCTTCGGCATCCCCCTGCAATACGACATCTCGTGGTTCGCGGAGGAGCTGAAGCTCTACAACGCGCTCGTTGTCACGCTCTGCGTGTCCTACACGATGGTGCAGGGCGGGCATGTGCGGGTCGATCTGTTCTATGCCGGGGCCAAGTTCCGCACCAAGCGCGTGATCGACATGCTGGGCGCGCTGCTCTTCATGATCCCTTTCGCGGTCATCACATGGCTTTATGGCTGGTTCTTCCTGTGGCGCCATCTTGTCACGCCGAACCCGTCCGCGTCGGACCGGCTGGAGCTGTTGCTGCGCAAGGCGCGACTGCTGCGCTGGAACGTCGAGACGATCGGCTTCTCGCCGAACGGCTTCAACGCATATTTCCTGTTCAAGGTACTGCTCGTTCTCTTCTGCGTCATGGTCATCCTGCAGGCCGTCGCGGTGTTCTACCGCGCGCTGCTCGAATTCCGTGAGGGCCCCGAGAGCGAGGGCAAATATCTGGACAAGGACACGCTGGGCGAGGGCGAAGAAGCCTTCGAGGGCACGCATTAATTCAAGGGGCATCGCTTCATGCTATTTGGTCTCGACGGGGTCGAAATCGGCCTGATCATCGTCTTTATCTGTCTCTTCGGCGGTATCCTTTCCGGGTTTCCCGTGGCCTTCGCCATCGGCGGGGCGGGGATCATCTCTTTCGGGATCATCGCGGCACTCGATTCCGCGGGCCTGCTGATACATCAGGCCATCGACCAGTCGAGCCAGGCCTACCGCGATCTCGTGAACTCCGGCGTGCGGGACGAAGCCATATCGGTCTTCCGATATCCCGACCTGCCCAGGACCGCGGTGTCGGTCTTTCCGCAGGGCTGGGAAGTGGCACTCGACCGGAACGTGTCCTTCATCGTCAACCGGATGAACGAACGCGTGCTGGCCGGCCAGTCGATCGAAACCCTTCTTGCGGTACTGATGTTCGTGCTGATGGGCATCACGCTGGAGCGGTCCAAGATCGCCAATGACCTGCTGACCACCATGGCGCGTGTCTTTGGCCCGCTGCCGGGCGGTCTGGCCGTTTCCATCGTCGTCGTGGGCGCCTTTCTTGCCGCGTCCACGGGCATCGTCGGTGCCACGGTGGTCACCATGGGTCTGCTCGCCCTGCCGACCATGCTGCGCAACAACTATTCGCCCGAGATCGCGACCGGCGTCATCGCCGCCTCCGGCACGCTTGGCCAGATCATTCCGCCTTCGATCGTAATCGTTCTGTTGGGCACTTTGGCAGGCGATCTCTACAGTGCGGCGCAGGAGGCACGCGCTACCGCTGCCGGTTGTACCGACGCGCTGACCTTCCTTGGCGAACCGGCGGTCGTTTCGGTGGGTACTCTGTTCCAGGCGGCGCTGCTGCCGGGTATCCTGCTGGCGCTGCTCTATGCGCTTTATGCCTTCGGCTATGCGCTGATGAACCCCGACAAGGCGCCCGCCGTGCCGATGGGGGCCACCAATGCGGAACCCGTGACGAAGGGCGAGGCCTTCACATGGTTCCTTGGCGCGCCGGCGCTTCTGATCGTCGGCACCATCCTGCTGGGCAACCTCGGCATCGTGGGCAGCCAGTCCACCACCGTTTCCAGCTTCTCCGACATCGGCGAAGCGGCAAGCCTGCGGACCAACGTGGGCCCGGAATGCCAGGCCTCGATGATCGAGTTGCACGGGCAGGCCGCATGGGACGCCGCGGTGGCCGAACAGGCCCAGATCGACTCCGAGGGCGGCATCCAGCAGAGCGAGCGCCTGTCCGAAGAAGCACTGGTTGAAAAGCGTGCCGCCAAGGTCGCGAGCGCAGCGCCCGTGGGCACAGGCGTGGCGATCATCCTGATCATCCTCGCGTTGTTCCTGACCACCGCGCGGGGTGTCTCACCCTCTGCAAAAACCCGACCGCTCATCATCGGGGCCATCGGCGTGGTGCTTGCCGTGCTGGTCGATATCCTGCTGGTCGGGCCGTTGACCTCTTCCGGGGTAATGGTGGTGCTGATGGCCATTCCCTTCGCGCTGATCCTTTACGGTGTTACCTATGCCACCAAGGTCTGCGCGGGGAACGAGTTGATCCGCGTCGTCTTCCCGCCGCTCATCCTGATCGTGGCGGTGCTGGGCTCCATCCTCGGG
>NZ_LWGH01000478.1:0-1796 GCF_001635395.1 Sulfitobacter sp. HI0129
AATAGCGGACATGGCCGATGGCAAGCTCCCCCGGGAGGGTTTCCATGACCGACTGCGAGGTGAAGTTGTCGCGGACATAGCCGAATCGGCGCGCGGACTGAAAGCCCGCTTCCGGATCGTAGCTGACGATACCGCCCGCTTCCTGCCCGCGATGCTGAAGCGCATGCAGCCCCAGCGCCACGAAGTTGGCCGCGTCAGCCACCCCGACGACGCCAAAGACACCGCATTCTTCCTTGGGTTTGTCGTCATCCTCCAGATCCCGCAGGTAGGAGGTGTCGAACGGATGGGCGGGGGGCATGATCTTGGACAAAGCGGCGCTCCGGCTCCAGACAGATTGTGCGCCCTACTTAGGGGTTCGTGATGGTCCTGTCACCCCGCCGCGATGCTACGTCGCAGCGTTATCTTTCACCGCTCCGTGACCGGGTGCGCCCATTGGGGCCTCAGTCACCACAACGGGAGCTGCCGCGTCAGACCCCGCAGGCCCCCACGAGTGTCTCGTAACGGGTGGTGATCCAGCCCAGCGCTTCTTCGGGGTTCTGCTCTTCGATGTTGCCGGTAAAGCGCCCGAATACAACGGCGGAGCGGCTGTCGTCCACCACGGTGAAACGCTGGCCCGTGATGACGGTATCGTAGACGAAGAAGAAGATGGCAACGAGCAGCACGCCCCGGATCACCCCGAAGATGAAGCCGAGCGCCTGATCCGCGCCGCCGAAGATCGACCGCTGCACCAGCGACGAGAAAAGCGGCGTGAACAGCGAAACGATGATGAGCGCGATGGCAAAGACGATGGCGAAGGCACCGATCACCGACAATTCGCAGCTGTCGGCCAGAAATTCGCCCACGACCGGAATTTCCCGCACCAGCGGTTCGACCTGCGGCGCAAAGAGGAAAGCCAGAATTGCAGCCGCGATCCATCCCACGATGGCCATCAATTCGCGCACCAGCCCGCGGCCATAGGCCAGCAACGCAGAAGTCACGATGACCAGCGCGACCACTCCGTCGATCAGGGTGAAACCTTCCATGCGCCTCGCCTTCCTGATGGGGTCAACCGGCCCCGAATATTTCGCCCACGAAGCCGGTCAGATCACGCATCTGCTGAACTACGATCCCGGCATTGCCCGCCTGCTTGTCGGCGGCAGGCGCAATAGCGGAGGTAAAACCAAGTTTCCGGGCCTCTTTCAACCTGTTTTCGGTTTGGGTGGCGGGGCGCAGCGCACCCGATAGGCTGATTTCCCCGAAAACGACCGTTTCGGCCGGAAGAGCGGTGTCTTCGCGCGCGCTCAGCAGGGCGGCGGCCACGGCCAGATCCGCCGCCGGTTCGCTGATCTTCATGCCGCCCGCGACATTGAGATAGACATCGAGCCCCGCGAAGGGGATGCCGCAGCGCGCTTCGAGCACCGCGAGGATCATCGCAAGCCGCCCGCCGTCCCAGCCGACGACCGTGCGCCGCGCCTGTGCATGGGGGCTGGGCGCCACCAGCGCCTGCAGTTCGACAAGAACCGGGCGCGTCCCCTCGATCCCCGCGAATACGACCGATCCGGCGGAGGGCTGCCCCCTTTCGCTGAGGAACAGCGCCGAAGGGTTGGTGACTTCGGACAATCCGCTTCCCGTCATCTCGAAGACGCCGATTTCGTCTGCGGGGCCGAACCGGTTCTTTACCGCGCGCAGGATACGGAACTGATGCCCGCGCTCCCCCTCGAAGTAGAGAACGGTATCAACCATATGCTCCACCACGCGGGGGCCTGCGATCTGGCCCTCCTTCGTCACATGGCCGACGAGCACGACGGAAACGCCCC
>NZ_LWGH01000479.1:0-2539 GCF_001635395.1 Sulfitobacter sp. HI0129
GCGACCCGTAGCCGCGCGCCTTCAGGTTCGGCAGCGCCACGGTGCCGACGGTTGCGGCGGTCGCGACAGAGGACCCGGAGGTCGCGGCAAAGAGCGAACAGCAGCCGATGTTGGTGTGCAGCAGCCCGCCCGGCAGACGGTTGAGCCAGAGCGCCAGCGCCCCGTACATCCGGTCGGCGATCCCGCTTCTCAGAAGCAATTCGCCCAGCAGGATGAACAGCGGAATAGCCGTGAGGATGTTTTCATTCTGCACCCCCCAGATCACCGGCCCCATGGAGTTGAGCAGCGGCCAGCCGAACAGCATCACGCCGCCGATCACCCCCAGCACCACCATGATGACCGCAATGGGGAAGCTCATGAGCAAAAGGCCCATCATCCCGAAAAATCCTACGAAAACCGATCCAACGCCCATGACGTCCTCCCTGGATGCGGAACGCCCTGCGCGCCGCTCATGTGTTAGCCGAAGCGCCGCCTACCGGCGCTCCAGATCGCTCATTTCTTCCTGCAGTTCCTCGATGGCGCCCTTTGGATGGAATTCCGCGCTGACCTGTTCGAGACGGCCGTTGATGACATGCATCGTGGCGCGGATCGCGAGGTAGATCGCCGAGAGGGCGAAAAGGGCCAGCGCGCCATACCAGGCGGCCTGCGGCCAAATCAGCGGCGTCGCCCAGGGTGTCGGGGCGGTCGAGCCGTAGGCCATCGTATCGACGATCACGATCCGCCCGACATAGAGGATGAAGAGCCCCAGTACCGCCATGGAGACGATCGACAGCCAATCCATGATCGCCTGAAGCCGCTTGGGGAACCGGCTGTGCAGCACGTCGATCCGGATATGCGCGCGGTCATACAGCGCCACGACGAAAGCAAGGCTCGATCCGACGGCAAGAACGTAGCCCCCAAGCTCATCGGCCCCTTCGAACGAGAAGTTGAAAAGCTTCCGCGCCACGGTTTCGATGGAGACGAATATCGACAGGGCGAGGAGCGCAATTCCGAACAGGCGGGATGCCAGCGCCGCGATGCCTTCTACGGGGAACCAGCCGGTCCGCCGTTCGGGGATGACGGGTGTAGACGGGGCCATGATGGCCCCGCCTGTGTTTTTCCGTATCATTGCGACATCACGGCGCCGATGGCCGCCTTCCAGTCTTCCGAGCAGGTGGCATTCTGCTTGTCGCAGACCTCCGCCCATGCGGGGAACGAGATCTCGTTGACCGCGTTCTCGATGATCGCCTTGTCGGCATCCGTGACGGGAACAAGCTTCAGGTCATATTTCTTGACCGTTTCGCAGGGCTCGTCGCCCACGTTGCACCGGACGGCGTCCTCAAAGAGTTCTTCGGAGTAGGTCCAGATTTCTTCGACCAATGCATCGAACCCGTTTTCCAGCTTGGTCTGGTCTTCCGGCGTCAGGCTGTTCCAGGCGTCGAGGTTCATGCCGTAGCCATTGAGCGCGAGCTGGAAAGCGACCGGAAGCATGTAATTGGTCACCTCGGGCCATCCGGCGGAGTTGGCAGAACTGGGCCCCGTGATCGCGCAGTCGACCACGCCGCGGGCGAGCGACTGGTGAACGTCCGGGAAACCGATGGGAACAGGCGTACCCCCGACGGAGGAGACGAAGTTGGCGAGGTTCTGGTCATAGACCCGCACCTTCTTGCCCTGCAGGTCGGACAGCTGGGTGATCTCTGGCTCGCAGAACAGAACCTGCGGGCCGAAGGGCCAGACGCCCAGCAGCTTGGTGTTGAACTTCGCCTGCAACTGTTCGTCAACCTTGTCCGCGAAAGCGGCGATGGTCTTGCGCCCGGTGTCGTAGTCGGGGTTCAGCCCAACGAGGTCGAGGCCGAGGATCGTCGGTTCATCGCGTGAAATCTGGCTCATCCGGAGCGAGACGATGTCAAACAGACCCGCCTTGAGGATGCGCAGTTGTTCCGTATCCTTGATGCCGGTTACATCGAGCGGCTTGTAATCGACCGAGGCATCGATCCCGGTACGCTCGGCAAAGTTTTCGAAGAACGGCTGTTCCACGTTCTTCTGGATCAGACCGGTCGCGACCGGCTGTCCCAGCGCCTTGAACGAGTAGCTCTCGGCCGAGGCCATGGTTGTCGCGGCCAGCAGCGCCGATACCGCGAGTGTAGTCAGGGTTTTCATTCGTTTCCTCCTCCTTGTAATTCACTGTCTGAATTGCGCGCTATGCCGAAACCTGTTCGGCGCCGCGCGTGTCGTTTCGGGGTAGGGGGCATTCGAATATCCGGCCCCATCGGGACAGGGGCGCGGTATCGAATCCGATGCGCCGCAGCGCGTGCCAGAGCGTGACGGATATGCTGTCGAACACGGGGATCCCGGTTTCCCCCTCAACGGTCGGTGCAACCCGCGGCCCGTCGAAGTTGGTGCAGAAAACGGTGATGGCGTCGGGCGTTTTGGCCGCCACCTCCCGGATCATTTGGGCGATCGTGTCCTCGTCATACTGGGCGAAGGTGAAATTGCCGGGGTCTTCGAGGTGGCGTTCATGCACGCAGTCAAAGCCCACTTTGGCAAAATTCGTGATGAT
>NZ_LWGH01000480.1:0-2830 GCF_001635395.1 Sulfitobacter sp. HI0129
ATGCGCGACGCCGCCGCCCGGTTGATGGCGCGCGACCGGCTGGGCCGCGACTTTTTCGCGCGCGGCCAGACGCAGGACATGCAGCGCACGCGCCGCGTGACCTATACGGCGACCCTGCTCGATCTGATGCAGGGCTACGCGCGCATCCGCACCCGCGACGAATTTCGCCCCTTCGTGATGGACAGGGATGCCGTCTATACCATGGAACAGGCGCTCGAACGGATGCGCGGTCTTATCGGTTTCGCCGGGGGCTGGTCCGACCTGACCAGCTATCTGCCTGACGGCTGGGGGGCCGATCCGGTGCGACGGCGTTCTGCTACGGCATCGACTTTCGCGGCCTCCCTCGAACTGGTGAAGGAAGGGCATCTCGATATCCGCCAAGCGGAAGCCTTTGCGCCCATAGAACTGCGCAGAAAGGATTAGCTGCGTGATGCAGGACATTGACGAAGAGGAACAAAGTCTGTTCGAAGCGCCGCCCTTGGCGGAACAGGAACGCATGGTGGAGGCGGTGCTTTTCGCCACGTCGGAACCCGTGACCCTGCGGGAGCTGGAATCCCGGATGCCCCATGGCAGCGATGCGGGCGAAGCCATCGCGCTGCTGCGGCGGCGCTATGAGGGGAGGGGCGTGCAGCTGATGAAGGTGGGCGACGCCTATGCCCTGCGCACGGCGCCGGACCTCGGCTTTCTGATGCGCAAGGAAACCGTGGAGCAGCGCAAGCTGAGCCGCGCGGCCATCGAAACGCTTGCCATCGTGGCCTACCACCAGCCCGTCACCCGCGCGGAGATCGAGGAAATCCGCGGTGTTTCCGTTTCCCGGGGGACGGTGGACCAGCTTCTGGAACTGGAGTGGATACGCTTTGGCCGCCGCAAGATGACGCCGGGCCGACCGGTGACTTTCGTCGTGACGCAGGAATTCCTCGATCATTTCGGCTTGGAAAGCGCGAGGGACCTGCCCGGGTTGAAAGAACTCCGCTCGGCCGGACTGTTGGAGAACCGCCCGCCCCCCGGTCATCTGCCGGGGCCCGACGGCGCCGACGACCCGGAGGAGGAGGCGAGCACCGGACAAAGCGAATTGTTCGAGGATTGAGGCTTTCGCGCCGTCATCGGCGGGGTGCCTGAATATCGCCGCAAAACGTACTATATTGGTCATCGAGGCAGAAAGAGAGGGTCAGATGAACGCGATCATCAATATGATCATCCGTCAGGTGATGCGGCGGCTGGTGAACAAGGGTATCGATGCGGGCTTCAACCAAGCGAGCCGCATGGGCAACCGCAAGAAGCGGCAGGACGGTGACGTCGAGCCGCGACCCATGCCGGAGTCGAAGGCTGACAAGCGGCGGGCGCGTCAGTCCGCGCAGCGCGCCAAGCAATCGATGAAGGTTCTGCGCCGGATCGGAAGGTTCTGATCCCGCGCGCTTTCGAATGTGCTTCAGGCAGTTTTGAAGTGCTTGGACAGTTTCAGGCCCTGGCCCTGGTAGTTTGACGCGATGCCCTGCCCATACAGCAGGCTCGGCGCTTCAGTCATCCGCTCGTAAAGCAGGCGGCCCACGACCTGTCCGTGTTCCAGCACGAAAGGCGCTTCGTGGCAGCGCACCTCCAGCACCCCGCGGGAGCCTGCGCCGCCCGCCGGGGCGTATCCGAACCCCGGATCGAAGAATCCGGCATAGTGCACGCGGAATTCGCCCACCATCGCAAGGAAGGGCGCCATCTCTGCCGCGTAGTCGGGCGGGATCGTCACGCTTTCGCGGCTGACGAGGATGTAGAAGGCGCCCGGATCCAGAATAATCTGGCCGTCATCGCTGTGGACTTCTTCCCAATAGGCGCGGGGGCTGTAATGGCCGATCAGGTCCAGATCGATCACCCCGGTATGGGGCTTCGCCCGGTATCCCACCAGCGATGTGCCCGGCAGGCGCAGATCCACCGAAAAGCCGAGCCCATCGTCGATGAGCGGGTCGCCATCCACCAGCGGCGTCTTTTCGTGCAGCACGCGCAGTGCCGCATCGTCGAGCCGCGCCTCGCCTTGGGCGAAACGGATCTGGTTCAGGCGCATGCCGGGACGGACCAGCACCGAAAAGGAGCGCGGGCAAATCTCTGCGTAAAGCGGGCCGGTGTACCCGGCGGGGATTCGGTCGAACTCCACCCCGCCATCGGTGATCACCCGGGTCAGCAGGTCGAGCCTGCCTGTCGAGCTCTTGGCGTTGGCGGCGGCGGAAATGTCCTTCGGCAGATCAAGGCTTTCCATCAGCGGCACGACATAGACGCAGCCCTTTTCCAGCACCGCCCCTTCGGACAGATCGACGCTGTGCATCCCGAAGGCATCCAGCCTGTCACTGACGCGCGCCTTCGCCCCGGCAAGGAAAGAGGCGCGCACGCGGTAGGCCACGGTGCCAAGCCGCAGATCGAGGCTAGCGGGCTGTATCTGTTGGGGTGTGACGGGCGCGATCGCCTGAATGGCGCCCCCGTCGATCATGGCCGAAATCTGCTGGTTCGGGATCACGCCTGACATGGGGGACCTTTCAAAATGACAAACGCCCGCGTCGCAGGGACGCGGGCGATTTGCGAGGGTATTCTGGTCGGGCTAGCAGGACTCGAACCTGCGACCTTCCGTCCCCCAGACGGACGCGCTACCAGGCTGCGCCATAGCCCGACTTGTGGCGGTTCATACCTGATCTGACCCCGCGTGCAAGAGGGAATTGCCGCCCGTTGCATCGCCTCAGCGCGGGAGCGAGCCGTTGCGCATCCCGTCGAGCGCATCGCGCAGCCGTGCCAGCAGCGGTGCCGCCGCCCGCGCCTGTGCATCGGGCAGGTCGGAAAGCCGCATGGCAGCGGC
>NZ_LWGH01000481.1:0-2487 GCF_001635395.1 Sulfitobacter sp. HI0129
CATCGCCAAGCTGACCCGCGGGCGCACGAAGACGACGCTGTTCCTGATGTGCCTCATCCCCTTCTGGGTGAGCGAACTGGTCCGCACCTTCGGCTGGATGATCCTGCTGCGGGAAACGGGCATTTTCTCGGGCCTGCTGCAATATCTCGGGCTGGTCGGCGGCCCGGTCGAAATGCTCTACAACGATGCCGCGATCATGACGGGGCTTGTCTATACCTCGATGCTGTTCATGGTGGTGCCGCTCGTCACCACGCTGGACAGTCTGGACGACAGCCTGATCGAAGCGGGCTATGATCTGGGGGCCAGCGGCTTTGCCATCCTGCGCGAAATCGTCATTCCCCACGCCATGCCGGGCATTGTGTCGGGCTGTATCGTGGTCTTCATGCTGAGCCTCGGCAATTACCTGACCCCGATCCTGCTGGGCGGCAAGGACAGTCTGTGGTTCACCGGGCTGATCTATGACCAGTTCATCACCCGCTTCAACTGGGAGCTGGGCTCCGCCTTCGGGTTCCTGCTGCTGGGCCTGTCCTCGCTGATCGTGTTTCTGGGGCTCAAGCTGTCCGGGCAGTCGCTGGGCAAGACGATGGCGCAGACATGATCGTCGGCATCCCGCAAAGCGGCGCGTTTCGCTGGACCTACCGGGCCTATGTGACCCTGTTTTTCATCTACCTCGCACTGCCGCTGATCACCGTCTGCGTCTTTGCCTTCAACGACAGCGTCTTTCCGTCGCTCCCGTGGGAGGGGTTCACCTGGGCATGGTTCTTCGGAACGGAGGCCCCCTATATCGGCGTGTTCCACGAACGCCCGATCCTGCGCTCCATCGTGACGAGCGCCATCGTGGCGTTCTGGGTGTCGGTCCTTTCGGTCATCGTCGGCACCACCAACGCGTTTCTCTTCGTCCGCTATGAATTCCGCGGGAAGGGGTTGCTCTATATCCTGATGCTGCTGCCGCTGATCATTCCCGGGATCATCCTCGGCATCTCGATCCTCGTGTTTTCATCCACCGTCGCCAACACGCTGGAGGACGCGACCGGCCTCTGGTTCGACGGGCTGCGGCCCGGTCTGATCCTCGTGGTGCTGGGCCAGTTTTCGTTCATCACCACGTTTGCCACGCTGGTCATTTCCGCCCGGTTGCAGAAATTCGACCCCAGCCTGGAAGAGGCGGCCTTGAATCTGGGGGCGACGCCATGGGGTGCCGTCCGCGCGGTAACGCTGCCCTTTCTCTACCCGGCGATGGCGGCGGCGGGCGTTGTCGCGGTGCTGATGTCATTCGAGAACTTCAATACCACTCTGATGCTGGTGGGGTCCGACGCGCCGCTGACCATCACCATGTTCGACCGGCTGAAGCTCGGCTCTACCCCGGTGCTGAACGCGGTTTCGCTGTTGCTTATGGTGGCCTCCGCCGTGCTGGGGCTGGCGAGCCTGCTGTTGCAGAAACGGCGGGAGTAGGGCGTTCGACATCGAAGGCTGTGAACCATGCCTTTCCCCGGGGCCTCTCAGCAAGTCCCGTTCAAATCCAGCGCCTCACCTCGTCCTGATAGCCGAGATACGGTTTGCCGAGATGCGCGGTCAGTCGCGCTTCTTCGGGCAGGATGAAGAGACGGAGGAGAACGAAATAGAAGGGCACCAGTAATAGGAGCGCCCAAGGCGAGCCCAGGACAAGGCACCACCCGGCCAGAACCACCATATCCGCCAGATAGATGGGGTTGCGTGAAAAACGGTAGGGCCCTGTGCGGACGAGGGCGGTAGGCGGCTGGTGCGGAACGATCGTCGTGCGGGCCTTTCGGAAGGCCGTTGCCGCCCAGACCATGATCGCCATGCCAAGGCCCATCAGCATATATCCGAACACCACGAATTCCCCGCCCCAAGGGGCGTGGAACCGGGCGATCAGCCAGGCGAGGGCCATGAAGCCTACCAGCCAGACGGGCGGATAATTGAGCGTCGGTTTCAAGCTTGGCTCCTTTCACTCTGCGCCGTGGAACGTCTTCATCGCATTTCCTATCCGACGGTGAATTGCCCCATCATGCCCGCATCCTCATGTTCGAGGATGTGGCAGTGATACATGAAGGGCGTCTCTTTGTCGGCACGCTTGTCGAAACGAACGAGGATCTCGGTCGGGCCTTCGATATGCACCACGTCCTTGAGGCCGATCCGCGCCGGATCGACGGCGCGTCCGCCCATCATCAGAACCTGAAACGAGGTGCCGTGAACGTGGAACGGATGGACCATCATATCCGCGTTTATGCGCCACAGCTCGGTCTCGCCCATGGGTACGTCAAAGTCGATGCGCCCCATGTCGAAGGATTTTCCGTTGATGCCCATGATCTGGCTGTCGCGCCCGATCAGGTTGTTGAACATGCTGCCCATCATGGATCCCGCATGCATGTTGAGCATGAACTCCCGTGTCCGCGCCGGTGCGCCAAGGTCGGGCAGTTCCGCGGGGAGGGAGGCAGGCAGGCGCGCCGGTCCACGCGCGGTGGCATCGCC
>NZ_LWGH01000482.1:0-5120 GCF_001635395.1 Sulfitobacter sp. HI0129
GGGGGCTCGGGCGTTTCCTGCGGGGCCGGTTCTGGCTCTGCCGGTTTGGCCGGTGCTGCGGGCTTGGCTTCCGCCTTTGGGGCGGGCTTGGCCTTTGCTTCGGGCTTGGCGGCGGCCGGTGCGGCGGCGGCACCCCGGTTGGACAGGCCCAGCCGGTGAACCTTGCCGATGACGGCGTTGCGGGTCACGCCGCCCAGTTCCTTGGCGATCTGGCTGGCGGACTGGCCCTCGCCCCACATCTTCTTCAGTGTCTCGACGCGTTCGTCAGTCCAGGACATGCGGGGTTCTCCATATTGGAAAGCGGTCCCCGATGTCAGGACCGCTTCGTCAATTTCAGCGCCCTATACTAATGCCTGCCAGCGCAGGCGCAAGCCGGTATGCGGCATCACGTCCGTCAACGGCGCCCTTGCCGCCTGCATGGCCCTTGACCACCGGGCGTGCCCATGGCCTTTTGGCGGCTTGATACACCAGCAAAGGACGATCACCATGATCCCTTCCGTACTGCCCACCTATGCCCGCGCACCCCTGTCCTTCGTGAAGGGCGAAGGGGTCTGGCTGGTGGAGGAAGGCGGGCGACGTTTTCTCGACCTCGGGGCGGGGATCGCCGTGAACGCGCTGGGCCATGCACATCCGGCGCTCATTCGTGCGCTGACGGTACAGGCGCAAACGCTCTGGCATACGTCCAACCTTTACCAGATTCCGCAGCAGCAGGCGCTGGCGGACAGGCTGGTGGAGCACACCTTTGCGGATACCTGTTTCTTCACGAACTCGGGCACCGAAGCCTGTGAACTGGCGGTGAAGATGGCGCGCAAGCATTTCCACGACCGCGGCGCGCCGGAACGGGTTGAGATCATCACGTTTTCCGGTGCCTTCCACGGGCGCTCCTCTGCCGGGATTGCGGCGGCGGGGTCGGAGAAGATGACCAAGGGGTTCGGTCCGCTCCTGCCGGGCTTCGTGCATCTGGACTTCGGCGATCACGATGCACTGCGTGCCGCCGTGACCGACAAGACCGCCGCGATCATGGTCGAGCCGGTGCAGGGCGAGGGCGGCATCAGGCCACTGCCGGATGCCTGTCTGAAGGGTTTGCGCGATCTCTGCGATGAACACGGCATCCTGATGATCCTGGACGAAGTGCAATGCGGCGTGGGTCGCACTGGACGGCTCTTCGCACATGAATGGTCGGGCGTTTCCCCCGACATCATGATGGTGGCCAAGGGGATCGGGGGCGGCTTCCCCCTCGGTGCCGTGCTGGCGACCGAAGAAGCAGCGTCGGGCATGACGGCGGGCACCCATGGTTCCACCTACGGGGGCAACCCGCTGGGCTGCGCCGTCGGAGCCGCAGTGATGGATGTGATCACCGCGCCCGATTTCCTGCCCGAAGTGAACCGCAAGGCCGGGATCATCCGTCAAAAGCTCGAAGGCCTCGTGGCATCGCACCCGGACGTTTTCGAAGAGGTGCGCGGAATGGGGCTCATGCTGGGGCTGCGCTGCAAGGTGACGAACACCGATCTCGTCACGGCGGGCTACGCGCATGAGGTTTTGACCGTGCCGGCCGCAGACAACGTCGTGCGCATCCTGCCCCCCCTCAACATCACGGATGACGAGATCGAAGAGGCGCTGTCGCGACTGGACGACGCGGCGACCTCCATGAAGAAATAGGCGGCGCGCCGCTCCCTAAAGCCACGCACCGCCACGGCGCAGTTCGTGCCCGGCCCGTAAGAAAGGCAAATCCATGCCCCACTTCCTTGATATTCACCAAACCCGCCCCGAAGCGCTGCGCGGAATTATTGACGACGCCCGCGCGGTCAAGACGGCGCGTCAGGGTCGCCCCCGCGGCGCGCCCGACGACGATCAGCCGCTCAAGGACCACATGGTGGCGCTGATCTTCGAAAAACCCTCCACCCGTACGCGTGTCTCCTTCGATGTAGGCGTCCGGCAGATGGGCGGGCAGACCATGGTCCTGTCGGGAACCGACATGCAACTGGGCCACGGCGAGACGATCGCCGATACCGCCCGCGTGCTCAGCCGCTACGTCGATCTCATCATGATACGGACCTTCGAAGAGCAGACCTTGCTCGAAATGGCGGAATACGCGAGCGTGCCGGTCATCAACGGGCTGACCAACCGCAGCCACCCCTGCCAGATCATGGCCGATGTCATGACGTTCGAGGAACACGCCGGACCGATCAAGGGGCGCAAGATCGTCTGGTCAGGCGATGGCAACAACGTTTTCGCCAGTTTCGCCCATGCGGCGAAACAGTTCGAATTCGACCTCACGTTTACCGGCCCACCCCCACTGGACCCGGAACCGGCCCTCGATGGCCTATATACCGTGGAGCGCGATCCGGCGAAGGCGGTGGAGGGCGCCGATCTGGTGGTCACCGACACCTGGGTCAGCATGCATGACCCGCAGTCTGCACGGGAACGGCGCCACAACCAGTTGCGCGGCTATCAGGTCAACGACGCGCTCATGGCGCGGGCCAAACCGGATGCCCTGTTCATGCACTGCCTTCCCGCGCATCGCGACGACGAGGCGACCAGCAGCGTCATGGACGGGCCCCATTCCGTTATCTTCGACGAGGCGGAAAACCGTCTTCACGCGCAAAAGGCCATCATGCGTTGGTGTCTGGACAAATGACCGACGGCCCGCGGATCGTCGTCGCGGGCGCGGGGGCCATTGGCTGTTTCACGGGCGGGCTGCTGGCTGCAGCGGGCCGTGATGTCACGTTGCTGGTACGGCCCCGCATCGGGCACGAGATACGCGCCCACGGCCTGACGCTCACCGATTTCGGCGGGCTGGCGGAGACGGTGCGCCCGGAAGATCTGACCTTTACGCAGGATGCGCGCTGTCTCGCGCAGGCGGATGTCATTCTCGTAACGGTGAAAACGCGGGACACCGCCGATATCGCCCGCAGCATCGCTGCGCATGGCGCGGCGGGGGCTTGCGTGATCAGCCTGCAGAACGGGGTCACCAATGCCGCCACCCTGCGGGACGCCCTGCCTGGGCGGGATGTGCGGGCGGCGATGGTGCCCTTCAACGTCGTGCCCATGGGGCAGGGGTGTTATCATCGTGCCACAAGCGGAAATATCGTGCTGGAGGCGGGGCCGGCAGACTGGGCCACGCGATTGTCGGTGCCCCATTTGCAGTGGGAAGAAAGCGACGACATCCTCGGCGTCCAATGGGGCAAATTCCTCGTCAATCTGACCAATGCGCTGAATGCCCTGAGCGGTCTGACCCTTCAGGACATGCTGCGCGACCGGCAGTGGCGCAGGGTCATGGCCGCCCAATGGTCCGAAGCGCTGCGCGTGCTGCGGGCAGAGGGCATCCGCCCAGTTTCCACGACGCCGGTGCCGGTAGGGGCCATTCCACATATCCTGCGGCTTCCCACGCCGCTGTTCACCCGAATCGCCGCATCGATGCTCACCATCGATGCGCAGGCGCGAACCTCAATGGCCTATGACCTGATGGAAGGGCGACCGACCGAAATCGACGCATTGCAGGGCGAAGTCGTTCGCATGGGGGCCGCCCAGAAGCGCCCGGTGCCGATCTGCCGGCATGTGACGGAAGTCATGCATCTGGCGGAACTTGCAAAAGAGGGGCTGCCCCATCTGCCGCCCTCCGCCCTTTGGCCCAAGAAGGACCGCGGCTAGACGGTGAAAAAGGTCAGGCCAAGGAACACCGCTGCCGAGATCAGCGCGGCGGCGGGGACGGTGATCACCCATGCGGCCGCGATCGTCAGGAAATGGGAGCGGCGCACCAACAGGCGCCTGCGCCGTTCCTCCGGGGCGATCCGCTTGACCGGCGACACCCGGACATCCGGTCGGCGAAGCCGCCGTTCCATGTGCCATTCGCGGTAGAAGCCCACGCCAAAGACACCACCCACCGCGATATGGGTGGAACTGACCGGAAGACCCAGCCAGCTTGCCACGATGACCGTGATCGCCGCTGAAAGGGCGACGCAATAGGCACGCATCGGGTTCAGCTTGGTGATCTGGCGGCCCACCATCCGGATGAGCTTCGGACCGAAGAGAAACAGCCCGAAGGAGATGCCGAAGGCACCGATGATCATCACCCAGAGCGGAATGCGCACCTCGGCCTCGACCCCGCCGGCTTCTGCGGCGTGGACGATCGCGGCAAGGGGACCCACCGCATTGGCCACGTCGTTCGCACCATGGGCGAAACTCAGCAGCGCGGCGGAGAAGACCAGCGGCAGACCGAAGAGCACCTTGACCGACTTGTTGCGGTTCTCCATCCCTTCCGACCGGCGCCTTACGGCAGGGCGGGCCAGCGCATAGACAGCCAACCCCGCAACAAGGCCGATGGCGAGGGCCAGAGGCATATCGACGGATACGATCTTTTTCAGCCCCTTCAGCGCAAGATAGACCGCAAAGACCCCGGCCATGAGACCGACAAGCACCGGAACCCAAATGCGGGAGGCGGCGATCTTGTCGTCGCGGTAGAGGATGCGCGCCTTGATGAAGGCGAGGAAAGCGGCGGCGATCACACCCCCCAACAGGGGGGAGATGATCCAGCTGGCCGCGATCATCGACATGGACCCCCAGTCTACGGTACCAAGCCCCGCTGCCGCGATGCCCGCCCCCATGACGCCGCCCACCACCGAATGGGTGGTGGAGACCGGGGCACCGATACAGGTGGCGAGGTTGACCCAAAGCGCGGAAGAGATGAGCGCCGACATCATCGCCCAGATGAAGACCTGCGCATCGGCAAAGGAGGCGGGATCGATGATCCCCTTGGAAATTGTCGACACGACGTCGCCCCCGGCCAGAAGTGCACCTGCACTTTCGCTGAGCGCGGCGATGGCGATGGCACCGCCCATGGTCAGCGCGTTCGCACCCACGGCGGGCCCCATATTGTTCGCGACGTCATTGGCCCCGATATTCACCGCCATGTAGGCGCCAAAAACCGCAGCCGCGATCACGACGAAGCCGCCCGGGGTTCCGCCGAAGAAGACGGCGCCCAGTATCCCGGCAAACAGCATGAAGATCAGCGCGATGCCCGGCGCCACGAGCGAACGCGACAGATGCGTCGTTGCCAGTTCCACCTTGGATATCCGGTCGAGATCGCTGTCCAGCGTCTTCCACTGGCTGCCGCGCGGCGT
>NZ_LWGH01000483.1:0-4924 GCF_001635395.1 Sulfitobacter sp. HI0129
GGACCGGGCGAGGATATTGCCGGGATTCCGGGTCAGCGCCACCCGGTAATAGGCCATGCCGCGCTCCAAGTCGCCCATCTTGCGCGTCGTGAAGCCAAGGTAGGTGAGCGTCCGGTCGTCATCCTGCGGCATCGCGGCCAATACTGTCTGTGCTGCGTCGTACTGGCCCGCGTGGGCATAGGCGCGCACCGCCTCGTACCGGTCCTGAAGTTGAAGGCTGCTTTCCTTTGCGTCCACGCAGGTCTTGGTCTTCTTGTCGTAGACCTGCCCGTTTTCGCATTTCGGCTTCGATGGTGCCGTTTCATTCCCGCCGCCTGCGGCAAGAAGGCCGGTGGGCAGGCTCAGGGCGAGGGCGGCGGACAGCAGGATGCGCATGGGGTTCCTCCGTGATGCTGAACCCAAGCTAGCAGGAGCGCGCTGCCGGTAAAGGGTCGCCGCCCTGCGGGCATGTCACTTCTTCGTGGTGCCGCGTGTTCAGGCGGTGGTGTCGGCGACGCAGGTGCCTGTCTGCGTGTCATAGACGCTGCCTTCAGCACAGGATTGGGCCTGCGTATCATGCGTGCCGCAGCTTGCATATGCGAAGGCCGGGAGCAGGGTGAGGAGGAGGGCAGTGAAAATGGATTTGAGGGTCATTCTGCATATCCTTTCCGGTTCTGTCCGGGAGGATACCGCAAGAAAAGCATTTCGCAAAATCCGAAGTATGGGCTTCGTCGGGGAAAGGAGACCAGGGTACCGCGTGCAAGTCAGTTACCGGGTGTGTTGCAGATTGAAATGCGGCGAGGGCAGGGGAGGAATTAAAGGTGACAGTGCTTCACAGGGCCGCGCCTGACCGCGGGTGGGCGCTGCCGACTGACAAGACTGCCACTTTATGGTGCCACCATGTCTCCGACGTTTTGAAGGTAATCAGAGGGTGCCGAAGCGCCCGCCCATGGGGCGGTCGGGCGCTGCCCGGCGGCGCGATGCGCCTTGATTCCGGGCGGGGGCGAGGATCATCAACCGCCCCCGCGCCACACATCGGCAAGGGATTTGCGGGCCTCAGGGGCCCGCGTCCAAAGTCAGCTTCCGAAAACGCGCGCGAAGATCGTATCCACGTGTTTGGTATGATAGCCGAGGTCGAATTTCTCTTCGATCTCCTCCGCGCTGAGGGCGGCCAGCACGTCCTTGTCGCCCAGAAGCTCGGTCTTGAAATCCTTGCCCTCTTCCCAGACCTTCATGGCGTTGCGCTGGACCAGCTTGTAGGCGTCCTCGCGGCTCACCCCGGCTTGTGTCAGCGCCAGCAGCACCCGCTGGGACATCACCAGTCCGCGGAACTTGTTCATGTTCGCCAGCATGTTGTCGGGATAGATCACCAGCTTGTCGATCACCTGCGTCAATCGTGCGAGGGCGAAGTCGAGCGTGATCGTCGTGTCAGGCCCGATGTTGCGCTCCACCGAGGAGTGGGAGATGTCGCGCTCATGCCAGAGGGCGACGTTCTCCATCGCGGGCACGACGGACATGCGCACGAGGCGGGCGAGCCCGGTGAGGTTCTCCGTCAGCACCGGGTTGCGCTTGTGCGGCATCGCGCTGGAGCCTTTCTGGCCCGCGCTGAAGAATTCCTCCGCCTCCAGCACCTCGGTCCGCTGCATGTGGCGGATCTCGGTGGCGATGTTCTCGATACTGCTGCCGACGACGCCAAGGGCCGCGAAAAAGGCAGCGTGACGGTCGCGCGGGATGACCTGGGTGGAGATCGGCTCCGGCTCGAGGCCCAGTTTCTCGCAGACGTGTTCCTCCACCCGGGGGTCGATATTGGCGAAGGTGCCAACGGCGCCGGAAATGGCACCGGTCGCGATTTCGCTGCGCGCGGTCTGCAGCCGGCGCAGGTTGCGGTCCATCTCTGCGTAGAAGCGGGCGAAGGTCAGGCCCATGGTCGTCGGCTCGGCGTGGATCCCGTGGGAGCGCCCGATGCGGACCGTGTCCTTGTGCTCCATGGCGCGGCGCTTCAGCGCGGCGAGCAGGCCTTCCATATCCGCGATCAGGATGTCGGCGGCCCGGGTCAGCTGCACGTTGAAGCAGGTATCCAGCACATCCGATGACGTCATCCCCTGATGGACGAAGCGCGCCTCCTCGCTGCCGACATGTTCCGCCAGATGGGTGAGGAACGCGATCACGTCATGCTTGGTCACGGCCTCGATCTCGTCGATGCGGGCCACGTCGAACTCCACATCCTTCGCTTTCCAGACCGCATCGGCATTCGCGCGCGGAATGACGCCCAGATCGGCCATGGCATCACAGGCGTGGGCTTCGATCTCGTACCAGATGCGGAACTTCGTCTCGGGCGACCAGATGGCAACCATTTCGGGGCGGGAATAGCGGGGGATCATGGAACTGCGGCCTTTCGTGAGGTGCGTGCGGTTGCGCGCGCAATAGACCGACGGGACCGCGAGAACAAGGCCGTGGCCCCGGGGCGCCGGGTGCGGGTCGGGGGCCAGCCCCCGGACCCCCGGGATTTTTCGCCATTTGGAAGTCAGTCGATCAATTCGGTTTCCACGTGGGAGGCGCGTTCGAGCGTACGGTGGACGGGGCATTTGTCGGCGATTTCCAGCAGCCGCGCGCGCTGGTCGTCAGACAGATCGCCCTCCAGCCGGATGCGGCGACGCCATGTATCCACCTTTTCGGTGCCTTCGGCTTCGGCGTCCTGCCGGTGCACCTTGTCATGGCACACATCGACGGCGACATGGGTGAGGGGCCATTTCTTGCGCCGTGCATACATGCGGATCGTCATGGATGTGCAGGCGCCCAGCCCGGCGGAGAGGAAGCCATAGGGCGTCATGCCCTGGTCGGTGCCGCCGTAGGCTTCGGGCTCATCGGCCAGCACGTGGTGGTGAGGGCCTGCATTCACGTCCTGCAGAAAACCGCTCGGATCGGCTTCGGCCACGCGGATGATGCCTTCGGGGGCGCCGGGTGGCGGGGCGGGCGGGAACAGGTCAAGATAGCGCGACGCCCAGGTGGCGATCACCTCGGCGGCATATTCGGCGTCGGCGGCATCCGTGATCAGGTGATCCGCCGAATCGAGCGAGACGAAGCTTTTGGGGTGGCGCGCGGCCATGAAAATCCCGCTCGCGTTGTCGATGCCCACGATGGCATCGCGGGGGGCATGCATGACCATCAGCGCCACCCGCAACTCGTGGATCGCCTGTTGGAGCTTGTCCTCCGCGACATCCTCGACAAAGGCGCGGCCGATGGTGAAGGGGCGGCCCCCCAGGTCGACCTCTGCCTGACCGTCGCGTTCGATGGCCTCGAGCGCATCCGCGAAATTATGCGTAACATGGCTCGGGTCCGCGGGGGCGCCCAGCGTGGCCACCGCCTTGATCCCCGACATACGGCCCGCTGCCTTCAGCACCGCCGCACCGCCCAGCGAATGGCCGATCAGAAGGGTGGGGGCCATGTCCTGCGCATCGAGGTATGCGCAGGCGGCGAGCAGATCGTCGACGTTGGAGGTGAAGGTGGTATTGGCGAATTCCCCTTCGGAATGGCCGAGCCCCGTGAAATCGAAGCGGAGCACGGCGATCCCCATGCTCGCCAGTCGGCCCGCGATGCGCCGCGCTGCCGGGATGTCCTTGCCGCAGGTGAAGCAATGGGCAAAGAGCGCGGTGGCCAGATGCGGGCCGTCCGGAAGATCGAGCCGCGCGTCGAGTTCGTTGCCGTCGTGTCCGGTAAAGCGAATGCGTTTCGTGGGCATGGGAATTCCCTTTCCTGCTGTCCCCTCAGACTGGACCTGCCGGAGGCCAAGTCAACCCGGGGGCGGCGGTTGCGGTTTGCCAAGGGCCGCGCCCGGGTGTACCGCTTTGCCGAACAGGTACGGAAAGCCCTTCATATGACGGATGATTTTGAACGCAGATTGCACCCGGCGACCATCGCCGCCCATGCGGCGGGCGCCACGGACGACGCCACGGCGGGCGTGGTGCCGGGTATTCATCCCGCCACGACCTTTGCCCGCGACAGCGACTACGGGTTGCGCAATGCCGATAACACCTATCTGCGCGGTGACAATGAAAACGTCCGCATCGCCGAACGTGTATTGAACCGGCTGGAAGGGGCGGAAGATACGCTGCTTTTCCCCTCCGGCATGGCGGCGGTGGCGGCTGCTTTCCGGACGGTACCGAATGGCGCCTCGGTATTGGTGCAATCGCAAATTTACTGGGGTACGACCAAGTGGATCCGGGATTTCTGCAATCGGCGCGACATTGCGCTGCATGAGGTCGACGCCTCCGATACCGCGCTGCTGGAACAGGCCTGCCGCACCCATCGTCCCGCACTGGTCTGGATCGAGACGCCATCGAACCCGTGGCTGCGGATCACCGACATCGCTGCCGCCGCGCGGGCGGCGCATGAGGTGGGCGCGATCCTTGCCGTGGACAGCACCGCCGCCAGCCCGGTGCTGTCGCAGCCGCTGGCCTTCGGCGCGGACCTCGTGATGCATTCGGCGACGAAGGGGATCAACGGTCATTCCGATGTGCTCGCCGGGTCGCTTTCGACCGGTCGGGCGGACAGCGCATTCTGGCAGGAGATCAGGGAAGATCGGACGGGCGCGGGCGCGGTGCTGGGGCCTTTCGAGGCGTGGCTACTGACCCGGGGGATGCGGACCCTGCCGCTACGGATGGAACGCATGTCGCGCAGCGCGATGGTGCTTGCGGAGCGGCTGGCCGATCATCCGGCGGTGACGCAGGTGCTTTACCCGGGCCTGCCGGATCATCCGGGCCACGAACTGGCGGCCCGGCAGATGTCGGGCGGTTTTGGCGGGCTGCTGTCGATCGTGGTCGAAGGCGGGGCGGAGGCGGCGCTGCGCACCGCGGGGCGGTTGCGGCTTTTCCATCGGGCGACGTCACTCGGCGGGGTCGAAAGCCTTGTGGAGCATCGCCACACGATCGAGCCGCACACGGGCATT
>NZ_LWGH01000484.1:0-7342 GCF_001635395.1 Sulfitobacter sp. HI0129
GCCCCGTGAAGTCAGCGCCCCTTGAACAGACCGCCGAGGATGCCGCGCACGATGCGCCGCCCGGTGGTCCCCTTCAGTTCCTTGATCACGACGGAGGCGATAGCCCCGCCTACGCTTTCCGCATCCCGGCGGCCTGCCCCCCGGCCCGCCGGGGAATGGCCCCCGCCGTAGCGCCGACCCTTGCTGTATTCGCGTTTCTCCGCCTCGGCCGCCTGCTCTGCGGCCTCTTCTTCCGGCCTGGCCTCTGCCGCCGCCTGTTCCGCCCGGGTGCGCAGCATCTCGAACGCGGATTCGCGGTCGAGCGCTGTCGCATAGCTGTCGCGCAGGTCTGAGGCCGCGATGATTTCGGCGCGTTCATCCGACGTGATGGGGCCAAGCTGGGACGACGGGGGCCGGATCAGTGTGCGTTCGACGATCCCGGGCGCGCCCTTTTTCTGCAGCATGGAGGTGACGGCTTCGCCCACGCCCACGTCGCGGATCGCGTCCTCCGTATCGAAACGCGGATTTTCGCGGTAGGTCTCTGCCGCGTGGCGCAACTCGCGCCGGTCCCGCGCGGTAAAGGCGCGCAGCGCGTGCTGTATGCGGTTGCCAAGCTGGCCCAGCACATCGTCAGGCACGTCGGCGGGGTTCTGCGTCACGAAATAGACGCCGACACCTTTGGAACGGATCAGCCGGGCAACCTGTTCCACCTTGTCCACCAATGCCTTGGGGGCGTCTTCGAACAGCAGATGCGCCTCGTCGAAGAAGAACACCAGCTTCGGCTTGTCCGGGTCACCAACCTCGGGCAGTTCCTCGAAAAGCTCCGACAGCAGCCAGAGCAGGAAGGTCGCATAGAGGCGCGGCGCGCTCATCAGCCGGTCCGCGGCAAGGATATTGACGGAGCCGCGCCCGTCCGGACCCACGCGCATCATGTCGCTGAGCGCAAGTGCCGGTTCGCCGAAAAACTGCGCCGCCCCCTGATTTTCCAGCACCAGCAACCGGCGCTGGATGGCACCCACCGAGGCGGTGGAGATGTTGCCATAGCGCAGGGACAGATCGGAGGCGTTCTCCCCCACCCAGACGAGCAGGGCGCGAAGGTCCTTCAGGTCGAGCATGGGCAGGCCGTCCTCGTCCGCGACGCGGAAGGCGATGTTGAGGATGCCTTCCTGCGCCTCGCTGAGGTCGAGCAGTTGCGACAGCAGCAGCGGCCCCATTTCCGATACCGTGGTGCGTACCGGATGGCCTTGTTCGCCGAAGAGATCCCAGAAGGTGACCGGAAAGCCCGCGTAGGTATAATCGTCGAAACCGATCTTTTCCGCGCGCTCCATGAAGGGACCGTGCAACTTGTGGGTTTCGCTGCCGGGTTTGGCGAGCCCCGAAAGATCGCCCTTCACATCGGACAGAAAGACCGGAACGCCCGCGGCCGAAAACCCTTCGGCCAGAATCTGCAGAGTTACGGTCTTACCCGTTCCGGTGGCCCCGGCGATCAACCCGTGCCGGTTCGCGTAGCGCAGACTGAGGTATTGTTTGTCCGCGTAGCCCTCGCCGCCGCCGCCGATGAAGATGTCTTGGGTCACGGAATGTCCTTTCGCCGGGGAGGGGTATGAAACGTCCGCCGCAGCATACAAATTTAACCTCTGTTCGCGATAGTCGAAATCGTTCCGCGCCGGTTCTGCCGGGGCGGGGCATTTCCTCCCTGTCAGACTGGCCGCGCCTTCGGGTGCGGCCCTTTTTCCGTCAGGGGCTTGGCCCATATTTCGTGCCACTAAAGTCGCATTTTTGCTGTTGACCGTCGTTCGCCGCTTTCGTAACGTGGCGTCAATAAGTCGGCCCAGTCCGACGGGGAGAGAAGAACGTGAAAGAAGGTGCCTCGGCACCTTCTTTTTCGTTTGGGCCCCTAGGCTTGCGGCCTAGCCTTCACGGGGCGGTCCGCGAAAACTTGCCACCTGATGCACCCGCGCGGGGGGATCCCCGCTGACATGTCCGCAACAGCATGTTAAAGGGCCGTGACCCAACAATAGTGGAACCGACATGAGCAAGTTTTACACCGCCCTGCCCGTATGCCTCGCGCTTTCGGTGGCACCCTTTGCCGCCCTTGCACAAACGGCATCCACCGGCACAAAGGTAGAGACCGACACAACCGCCCAGACCGACGATGCGGCACAGACCGATACCGCTGCCGAAGCTGAGAGCACCGCGACGACAGAAACCGAAACGGAGGCATCGGAAGAGGCTCAGTCCGGCGGCGCCAGCGTCGTGGATCAGCTGAGCCTTGGCGAAGACGCCGATCAGCCGAACCAGCTTGGCCAGACCTATACCGGTGAAACCATCGGCGCATGGGAACTGAAATGCATCCGCACCGAGGAAGAGCAGGACCCCTGCCAGATGTATCAGCTTCTGGAGGATGGTGAGGGCAATGCCGTCGCCGAATTCTCGCTGTTCCGTCTGCCTGCGGGCGGCAAGGCGACTGCGGGCGCGACCATCGTCGTACCGCTCGAAACCGCCCTGCCCCAGCAATTGAACATCGCCGTCGATGGCGGCAAGGCGCGGCGCTATCCCTATGCCTTCTGCAACCCGGTCGGCTGCTATGCCCGCCTCGGCCTGACAGAGGACGACGTAAATGCCTTCAAGCGGGGCAACAAGGCGGTCATCACTATCGTGCCCGCACTGGCACCTGACCAAAAGGTAGAGCTGGACCTGTCGCTCGACGGGTTCACCGCGAGCTTCGATAAGGCATCTGTCATTCAGGAGTGAGCCTAGGCTCCCTCTTTGCTAGAATGACGAAGGGCCGCCCATGGGGCGGCCCTTTGCGTTTCGGGGTGTAGCCTCCGACGCAGAGCCTTGCGGGCGCGTTGATCGTTATGCAGACAGTCCCGACGTCGTACCCGCCCAAAGCAAAGGCGCATCGCGCCGCCGGGCAGCGCCGCATCGCGCCCGGCCCAGCCTCAGACGGCGCGCAGGGCCAGTACCGCGTTCATGCCACCAAAGGCGAAGGCGTTCGACAGCGCGACGGTCACGCGGGCTTCGCGCGCTTCGTTCGGCACCACATCGAGATCGCATTCCGGGTCGTGCTGCTCATGGCCGATGGTGGGGGCCACCACGCCGTCCCGCAGCGCCATGATGCAGGCCAGCAGCTCCACTGCCCCGGTGGCCCCGATGGCATGCCCATGCATCGATTTCGTCGAACTGATCATGAGCGCGTCGGCATGGCTGCCGAAAATCTCGCGCACGGCGGCGCATTCCGTTCTGTCATTGGCGGCGGTTCCGGTGCCATGGGCGTTGATATAGCCCACCTCGCTGCGGTCGATGCCCGCATTCTGCAGCGCGCCGCGCATGGCGCGCACGGCCCCGTCCCGCGAGGGCATCACGATGTCGGAGGCATCCGACGTCATGGAGAAACCCGATACCTCGCACAGGATATCCGCGCCCCGGGCCTTTGCATGTTCGTACTCCTCGAAGACGAAGATACCCGCGCCTTCGCCCTGAACCATCCCGTTGCGATTGGCCGAAAAGGGGCGGCAGGCGTCGCGGCTCATGACGCGCAGGCCTTCCCAGGCCTTCACCCCGCCAAAGCAGAGCATCGATTCCGACCCGCCGGTGATCATGACGGGGCTGACACCGGAGCGCACGAAGGCGAAGGCCTGCGCCATGGCGTGGTTCGACGACGCACAGGCCGTAGACACGGTGAAGGACGGCCCCTGCAGGTTCCATTCCATGCTGATATGGCTTGCCGCCGCGCTGTTCATCAGCCGGGGCACGACGAAGGGGTGAACGCGGTTCTTTCCTTCCTCGTAGACCGCGCGGTAATTGTCATCCGAGGTGCCGATGCCGCCGCCGGCGGTGCCCAGTATGACCCCGGTGCGCATGGCGAGTTCATCGTCAAAGGTCAGCCCCGACTGGACGATCGCCTCCCGCGCCGCCACCAGTGCGAACTGCGTGAAGCTGTCGTAGAGCGAGAGTTGCTGCCGATTGAAATGATTTTCGGGGGTAAAGCCGTGGACCTGCCCGCCGATACGGATCGAAAGCCGGTCGGTATCGCGGAAATCGAGCGGCCCGATGCCGCAGACCCCATCGCGCATGGCCTGCATGGTGCCCGGCACGTTCGATGCCAGCGCGTTGATCGTGCCCGCACCGGTGATGACGACGCGGTGCATGGGCTACCCCTGTTCCGCCTTCAGCCGCTTGATCCCCGCCACGATCTGCGCGACCGACGAAATATCGAAATCGGACTCTTCGGGGTTGTTGGCGTTGAAGGGAACCGAAATGTCGAAAGTTTCTTCGATGGCGAAAATGCTTTCCACAAGGCCGAGGCTGTCGATGCCGAGCGACTCG
The DNA here is from genome assembly GCF_001635395.1 of Sulfitobacter sp. HI0129. Taxonomy (NCBI): domain Bacteria; kingdom Pseudomonadati; phylum Pseudomonadota; class Alphaproteobacteria; order Rhodobacterales; family Roseobacteraceae; genus Sulfitobacter; species Sulfitobacter sp. HI0129. Next base: position 4,312 of record NZ_LWGH01000484.1, read on the forward strand.
GGCGTGCTGTCCAGATGCACGTCCTCCGGCGGGATCATCGCCTGTTCCGCTATAATCTCGATTACCTGTCTTTCGATGTCCATCAGGGCATGTCCCGTTCTTGCCGCCTGCCTGATTTAGTCACCCTCACCCGATTTGAAAACCGCCTTTTGCAGCGCGGCGATGTCCCGCAGGATACGCGGCAGTTTGCGCTGGTTCTTGTAGATTTCCATCTGCTTGTCCATCTGCGTGGCCGGGTAGCCAAGGATGGTACGGCCCGCGGGCACGTTGGAAAGAATGTTGGTGCCGCCCCCCGCGATGACCCCTTCACCGATAAAGATATTGTCGCCCACGCCGACCTTGCCGCCCAGCACGACGTTGTCGCCGATGCGAACGGAGCCTGCGACGCCCACCTGTCCGCACAAAAGGCAGTTGCGCCCGACCACGGTATTGTGACCCAGATGCGCCTGGTTATCGAGCTTGGTATTGTCGCCCACCACCGTGTCACGAATGGTGCCCCTGTCGATGGTGGCACCCATGCCGAGTTCCACGTCGTCGCCGATGCGGACCGATCCCAGCGAATGGATGCGCGCCCAGTCCTGCGCCTGCGTGTCGCCCCGGTCGCCCAATGTCTTGCGCGCCTGTTCGACGGTGCTGGGTTCGGGGGTGACATAGGAAAACCCGTCGCCACCTACCCGCGCGCCAGGTTGTGCGATGAAACGGTCGCCGATATGAACCCGCGCCCCGATGCTCGCATGTTCGCGCAGCAGAGCCTCTTTGCCGATCACCGCATCCACGCCCACGAAGGCAAGCGGGCCGATCACGCTGTCGGCTCCGATCCGCGCCCCCCGGGAAATCACGGCGAGCGGCCCGACGCTGACATTGTCGCCCAGTTCCGCGTCGGGATCGATGACCGCACTGGGATGGATGCCCCTGTCATAGCCCGCGCCCGGGTCCATCATCCGCGTCAGACCGGACATGGCAAATCGCGGGCGGGCGGGGAAAATCGCCGCCTTCAACCCGTGGCTTTTCCAATCGGCCCCCTGCCAGAGCATCGCGGCCTCGGCCGCGCCTTCTGCCAGTTTGCCCGCGTATTTCGGATCCATCGCAAGGGCCAGTTGCCCTTTGCGCGCGGCGTCAGGCTCGGCGAGACCCGTCACCTCAAGCGACAGGTCTCCTTCTGCCTCGGCTCCCAGCGCGTCGGCGATCTGCTGAACGGTGTACATCGGCAATCTCCAAAAGAGGTGTTGCCGTGGTCTAGCCTTGGACGCCGCCCAATGTCACCCCCGCGCGGCTCAGTGCATCCCAGATGCGCCCGTCGCGGCCATAAACGTCTTCACGGTATTCGGTGACGCCACGGGCATTGGTAAAGGCGGTGCGGTAGATCAGATGGACCGGCACCGGCTGCTCGAGGTTCACCCGGGTTTCGCGGCCGGAGTTCAGATGCTTCTTGAACAGACCCTCGGGATCGTCCGTTTGCCGTGCCAGAAGCGCATAGGCGAATTCGAAAGGTTCGGCCAGCCGCACGCAGCCATGGCTGAAGTCACGCACATTCTGATCGAAAAGCGATTTGGCGGGCGTGTCATGCAGGTAGATATTGTACTTGTTGGGGAACATGAACTTCACCAGACCCAGCGCATTGTCCCGACTGGGGGGCTGCCGCATGGAATAGGGAAAGCTGCGCGCCGAAAAGGCCCGGAAGTTGGCCGACCCCCGGTTCACCTTGCGGCCCCGGTTGTCCGTGATCTCCATATGCTGGAGCGCATAGGGATTGCGTTTCAGCACCGGCAGATATTCCTTCGTCGCGATGGAACGCGGAACGTACCAGCTCGGGTTGATGACCATGTGATCCATCACGTCCGAGAATTCCGGCGTGGGGCGATCGTCCTGCCGCGCGCCGACGACGGAGCGGGTCATGAAGGTCAGCTTGCCGTTGTCGATGATCCGGGTGTGGAAGTCGGGCAGGTTCACGAGGATATGGCGTTCGCCCCGCTCGACGTTCAGCCAGCGCTCCCGCTCCAGCGCCACGACGACGGACTGCAGCCGTTCGGCCACGGTCTTGTTGATCTGTACGAGGGTGTTTTCACCGGCGACGCCGTCTTCTTCCAACCCATGGCTGCGCTGGAAGGCAAAGACCGCGTTCTCAATCTCCGCGTCATAGACCTGCGTGTTGCTGCGGGCGAGAAAGCCCATGGCAATGAGCCGGTTGCGCAGCGCCACCACGGCGGCACCGGAATCGCCCCGCTCAAGCTTGGCCGAAGGTACCTGGGGGCCCCATCCGCCGCGCACCAGCAGCCGCTCCATCGTCAGCTTCTGCTTGAGCAGCGCGTTGTATTCGAGCGTCGTGGGCGGCAGGCTGCGGAAAACGGCGGCGGAGGGTTTGCTGGTGATATCCACCAGATAGCTCCGGCGTTCGCGGTAGGGCACTTCGCGCTTGATGCCGTTGTCCACCCGGGACGGGATCAGAATGCCCGTCTGAATGTCGCGGGCATATTCGAGGTATGCTTTCGTAAGCGTCACTTCGGCCACGCCGCGCTCCCACGCGGTATCGGCCTCCCCCAAGTCTTCGAGCAGGCCGCGGGCATCGTATTTTGCCTCCGGCAGACCATGGGCGCGGGCGTTGGCAAGCGCGCGCAGCAGTTCCGAGCGGCGCTCGCGGTGGGTTTCCTCCGCGCCGGTCCAGACGGGTGCATAATCGGTGTCGCGGTAGAAGGCGGCGATGTCTTCGTCCTGCGCGGCGCTCTGGGCGACGGCTTGCTTGAAGGCGGTGACCTGCGCGGCAAGGGGGCCGGACAGCAGACTGAATACCGTGATGGCGGCTGCGCCGAAGGCTTTCGTGGCCTGGGACCGAGCCGTTGCTGTGTAGCTTAACATCAGGATTCTCCTTCAATAACTCTGGCGAGCACCCTCCTTTTTCGGGTCCGTGCCGGGTAAGTGTCCATTCACAAATGGGTGCGACTTGGCCCAAGGAAACCCCTGATGCGCAGATGCCACTATTCCTGACACAAACGCACCGAAACGCCGATTTGCGCAAAAACTTGCCTAAACTTGT
>NZ_LWGH01000485.1:0-3365 GCF_001635395.1 Sulfitobacter sp. HI0129
GAGACCAAATTCATGAGCGGCACCGGCTGGCCCAGCTTTACCGCCCCGCTCGACAACGCGGTGGAGACGATGCCGGACGATGGACTGTTCTCGCGCAGGACCGAGGTTCACTGTGACCGCTGCGGGAGCCATCTGGGCCATATCTTCGATGACGGCCCGCCCCCGACCGGCAAGCGCCACTGCATCAACGGGATCTCCCTGATCTTCCGCCCCGCTGCATGACACCGGCGGCCCTTGCGGGCATGATGTGGGCCGGGCGGACCTTGCTGGCGCTTCTGTTCATCGCGGGGGCGCTGCAAAAGGCCGTGGCGCCCGAAGCAGGCATGGCGCTGCTGACAGACCGTGGCCTGCCCGGGGTGCTGATCTGGCCCGCACTCGTCTATAATGCGCTTGCCGGGCTGGCGCTTTTGCTGGGCTTCTGGATCGGCCCGGTCGCGCTTTCGCTGGCTATTTACTGCATGATCACCAGTGTCTTTCACTTCCTGCCCGACGATCCGTGGCAGATGTCGATATTCGTGAAGAACTGGGCGATTGCCGGGGGGCTGCTGGTTCTCTCGGCGCATGAATACAGCCACCCCAGGGGCTGAAAAGACATCTGCGGCTTCGGCGGCGGATGTTTTCAGGTCGCATTGGTCATTGCCGAAAGAGACTTTCCGTTTCATCCTTCGGCCATGAAAGCGCCGCTGATCGACAACCTGCAATACGCGAAGTTTTCGCCCCGCATCTTTCGCCAGATGCGCGAAGGCGGGGTGGACGCCGTTCACGTGACCATCGCCTATCACGAGAACTTCCGTGAAATGGTGCTTAATCTCGAAGGCTGGAACCGCTGGTTCGAGATGCATCCAAAGCTCATCATGCGGGGGACCTGCGCCGGCGACGTGCGCCGCGCGCGGGAAACGGGCCGCACGGCGATCTTCTTCGGGTTCCAGAATCCCAGCCCCATCGGCGACGACATCGGGCTGGTGGAGATCTGTCATCAGCTTGGCGTGCGCTTCATGCAACTGACCTACAACAACCAGTCGCTGCTGGCGACGGGGTGCTACGAGGACGAGGATACCGGGCTGACCCGCATGGGCCGTCAGGTGGTGGCGGAGATGAACCGCGTGGGCATGGTGGTGGACATGTCCCATTCCGCCGAACGCTCCACGCTGGAGGCGATCGACCAGTCCGCCCGCCCCATCGCGATCACCCATGCCAATCCGGACTGGTGGCATCCCGCCCTGCGCAACAAATCCGACGAGGTGCTGCGGGCGCTGACCCGGGCCGGGGGGATGCTGGGTTTCTCGATCTATCCCCATCACCTGAAGGACGGTTCCGCCTGCACGCTGTCGTCTTTTTGCGAGATGGTCGCCGAAGCGGCGGACCGCTACGGGGCGGAGCACCTCGGCATCGGGAGCGACCTCTGTCAGGACCAGCCCGACAGCGTGGTGGAATGGATGCGCGTCGGGCGCTGGACCAAGGCGATGGATTACGGCGAGGGGACGGCAGACAAGGCGGGCTTTCCGCCCATGCCGTCGTGGTTCGCCAACAACCGCGATTTCGGCAATATCCGCCGGGGTCTGGTCGCCGTCGGCTTCGACGGAGGAGAGATCGACGGCATCATGGGCGGCAACTGGCTGCGCTTCTACGACGAAGGCTTCGGACCCGCATGAAGGACGCCGCCGAGATACCGGCGGAACCCGCCCCACAGGTCGCGCTGCGGCCCCCCGAACAGGTCATGCGGCTGGCCCGGATGGGGGCGATGTTTCCTTCCCGTCTGTCCTTTCTGCGCCGGTTGATCCGGCGCCTCGCGGCAGATCGGGTGCGGATCGAGCGACCGGTCTGGAACATGGATGCGGATGGCCATGGCCATGCCGTCTATAGCCTGAGGTTCGGTGGCCACGACTATGCGCTGGTCGCGGTCTCGACCGCGCTGCCGGACGATCAGCGGACCGACCGCGTGATCGCCACCGCCTGGGACAGCGCCTATGTCCTTTACGACGGCATCCCGTCTGCGGCGGAAATCGCCCGGATCGTCGCCGATGCCCCCCGGCAGGAGGCCGCGCGCTTTACCGAGCGGGACCTTGTGCTGAGCCGGGCCAACAAGTCGGTGCGCCTTTTTGCGCATGTGGTGCAATGCCTGCGCGAAGGCCGCCAGCCCGATCCGGCGATGCTGCGCAGCGTGGGCTACCTGATGCGAACCACTGCCGTCTACGGCAACGGCAAGTTCGGCATCGCGGACCGTAACGTGATCTGTGACCGCCCCGGGTTGGATGGTCCCTTTGCCGCGGAGATGCTGACCGTCTGGCTGATCCGGCATTTCACCCAAGACCTTGTCGAACATGTGGGCGGTGCCCCCCTGACACGAGAGGTCAGGCGGCATCTGGGCATCGGCAATGCCACCGGCCTTGGCATGGCGCCCTTTCTGGTGCGCCACCCCGTCCTGCTGAACAACTGGATGCTGGCCCGAGAAACAGCACTGGCCCGTGTGCGCGCGCAAAAAGATATCGCGTCCGCGCAGGCGGAACGGCTTCACGCGCTGGGCCTGCGTGCCGCGCGGCATCTGGCGGAATGGTCCGTGCCCGATCCCCGTCATCAGGCGCGGATCGTGCGGCTTCGGGCCGATTGGGAACAGGCGCGCCGATTGCTGACACCGGCCCGGCTGGGAGGGCGCCGCCCGCTGGACGCGGTGATGGGGGCGGTGGAGGCCCATACGCCGGAGGTGCAGGAACTCATGGTTTCGCTGCTGATGGAACCTTTCGGCGCGCTGGTAGACGATCTGGCCGAGAGCATGGCCGATACCAGCGGCGCCTTCTGCCCCCCGTTGCGCGACACCACAAGGCTGCGAGAGGAGATCGAGACGCGCTTCGGCTGGGCATTGGCGCCTGACTATGCGTCGCGCGCGGGCTGCGCACAGTTCTGGTACGTGTCACAGTCCAAACAGGAACCCCGCCTCGGCAACAGGTTCGAGGAACCGGGGGCGGAGCTTGAAAGCCCGCTCGACATCGGGCGGCAGGTGGCGGCGCTCTATCATGCGTTGCCCGCGACGGGCCGTTCGCTGGCGGCGTTCCTGCAAGAGCATCCCGAACACGCCTTTGCAGCGGGGCGCGTCACGCTGGCGGCCCGTTATCCGTATGCGGAGATCCACGACAACCTGATCGGCGCCGACTGTCTGCCCATCGACATGCTGCGCTGCAAACTGGCCTTTTTCGGCGCCGCCAAGTTCGACCCGAAGTCCGACCGCTGGACGCGGATCACCCTGTGCCAGGGTGCGCCGCTCGCCGATGAGTTGGACGCGGCGGCGGACGACTGGTGGCTGCCGGTGCAGCTTTCATGACCCATTCGATGAACGAATTCGCGGGGCTGGCCGCACAGGCGGCGGCGGG
>NZ_LWGH01000486.1:0-11935 GCF_001635395.1 Sulfitobacter sp. HI0129
CCTGCGCTGGTCAAGCTGGGGCTGTCGCCCATCGGATCGCATTTGTTCGTGCTGTATTGGGGCATGCTGTCCTATATCACACCACCGGTTGCGCTGGCCTCGATCACTGCGGCGCAAATCTCGGGGGCCAACGGCATGGCGACGGGGTTTACGTCGATGCGACTGGGGACGCCCCTGTTCATCCTGCCCTTCGTCTTCGTGTACGAGCCTGCATTGCTGCTGCAGGGCGGGGATGTGGTTGCCATCGTCATGGCGATCAGCACCGCTATTGCCGCGCTGGTTGCCTTGTCCTGCGCGCTTGAAGGATATGTCTACGGGGTGGGCCGAATCTATCGTTTCGAGCGGCTTATCGTCGGCATTGGTGCGATTGGATTGATGGTTCCGGACCGGTATTTCGAGCTGGCCGGAGTCGCGGTTCTCTTGCTGGGTCTCGCCATAGCATGGCAACGCGGAAAATCCGTTCTCGCAAATCAGTGAGGTATTTAGGCGCGCTGAATCTGCCGAGACACGCCAGTTTTGATGATGGCGTTGGCGATTGCCCTCAACCCTCGTCCGAATGCCATTGTGAGGGGACTGTTGCGTTAATCGGATGAGTGCAGTGGCGAGCCCTTTAGTCTTTAGGCTCCAGACTTCGGTAACGGGGACGTCTCAGTCAAGCGCTTTTCGACATAGGCATCCGACCGCCTGGTTGCGGATTTGATCACAGTTTTTTCTGTGCCGTTCTTCTATCTCCGCTGCCTTCGTCTGAGATCACCCCGATGCGCCGGGCTAGCGCGACCATGGCGCGCTTGCCACCACGACGGCGGGCGACCTGCGCTGCCCATGTTCTCAGCCACGTCGAACGCCAGCGGTGCAACATCACGGTCGCAGCCCGACATAACGCGCGGCGCAGGTTGATATCACCTGCCTTTGTGATGCCGCCCGAAACGTCGCGTTCGCCCGATTGGTTGCGCGATGGCGTCAGACCGACCCACGGGCCAACATTCTTTGAAGCTGTGAACCGGGTGGGATCATCAATGGTTGATTTGTTGGTTAGCGTGACAACGGCCCCAACCCCGGGCATCGACATAAGTCGACGACAGACTGGTTTCTCCTGCGCCATTTGGCGAACAAGGCGTTCTAGTCCCGCCAATTCCTGTCGCAAGGATGCCCGCGCCCGAAGCATTGGCCCTGTCGCGGCCTCCAACATCGAGTTGCAGTCCGCCAGTTCGCGGATTCGGTGTTCATACCTGCCCCGAGAGATGGCACCAACTTTCAACCCGAAGTTCCGCAACAGCCCACGCATGGACATTTCCAAGGCAATCATCCCCTGCTGTATGGCCTTTCGGGCCCCGAGCACGGCACGGACCTCTTGCGCAGAGAAGGATTTACAATGAACCGGCCGGAACCAACCGAGGTGAAGTAGGCGCGCGATGCCTTCGACATCCCGCCGATCCGGAGCCTAATCGCTACAGACATGTTTCGGCTATTGGCCAGGAGCAAATCATGAACTTCATGACAAATTATCTTGCAACCATTTCCACAATTCTGACTTCAATTCGAGTCCGATCCCCGGAACGTCGGGAAGACAGACGCGCCCGTCTGAGACCTTCTGATCATCTGCAAATCCTCCGAGCGGCTGAAATACGCCGGGATAGCTTTCGTTGCCGCCCAGCCCCAGTCCCGCAGCGATATGCAGGGACATCTGGTGCCCTCCGTGCGGATGCAGACGTCTGCGAGACCAGCCCATCTGATCCATCAACGCGAGTGTCTTCATATAGTCCGAGAGTCCATAGGAAAGCCCAGCGTCGAACTGAACAATGTCTCGATCCGGTCGCATGCCTGCATATCGGAAAAGGTTGCGGGCATCCTGATGGGAAAAGAGATTCTCGCCAGTCGCGAGGGGCGCTTCGTAGCTTTCGGCCAGCACAGCTTGAAGGCGAAAATCTAGGGGATCGCCTGCTTCTTCGTACCACCGCAGACTGTACGGCGCGATGGCGCGGCCGAATGCCAAAGCCTCATCGAGGGTAAAGCGACCATTCGCATCAACCGCTAAGCGGCTGCCATCATGTCCAAGTAACGCGAGAGCGGCCTCAATGCGGGAGATGTCCTCCGATAAAGGAGCGGCGCCGACCTTGATTTTGACTTCGCGGTAGCCCCTATCCAGATACGACCGGATTTCATCCTCTAAACCAACCATTCCACCTGAACCATAGTAGCCACCCGCGGCATAGACCGCGATGTCGGTGTCTGCCGCGCCCGCGCGAAACCGATCAGCCAGAACACGGTAAAGCGGGCGTTCTTCGGCTTTCGCCACAAGATCCCACATTGCCATATCTAGCGCGCCCATGGCGACCGCCCTGCCTCCGTGCCCACCCGGTTTTTCATTACGCATCGCGACGGCGGCGCAGTGAATTGGATCTAAAATTCCAGCATCGTCCAACAGAGCATCGGGCGGCTCAGCCATCAATCGAGGTATGAGTCGGTCGGTCAGGACTCCCCCCTCCGCCCACCGCCCGATGGATCCGAACCCGTACCCTACCAGCGTCTTGCCGTTTCGCATCTGATCGGTCACGATGGCGACAGCGCTTGTCCTGAGCCCGGCGAAATCCACAACGGCGTTCTTGCCCGGGGAGCTGATAGGAAGATCTGCTTGGCGAATACTAACGATTTTCATTTTGGATGACCCATTAAGCCGCCTTTAGCCATAAGGACCGGGTCGATCAGCCGATCGTATTCATCTGCGCTTAACAAACCAACGGCCAAGCATGTTTCGCGCAGCGAAGTCTCGCTCGCTTCCGCTTTGCGGGTCAATCGTGCGACCGCATCATAGCCCAGTCTTGGCGTCAGTGCAGTTGCAACCATGAGCGACATCTCGACGTTGCGCGCCATGCGAGCACGGTTCGGTTTCAACCCAATCAGACAACCGGATCGGAAGGCATCCAGTCCATCCGCAAGTGCCGACACACTTTCCAACAATGCGTGGATCAGGACGGGCTTGGCGACGTTCAACTCGAACAGACCTGAGGCACCTGCCGCAACCACCGTCGTATGATTACCGAGCGCGCGGTGGCAGACTTGAAGAAGCGCTTCGGCGAGGGTCGCATTGCGCTTGCCCGGCATTATCGAAGACGACAGACCATCGTCGGGAAGCTCCAGCTCTCCCAGACCCGCGCGGGGGCCGGACGCCAGCAAGCGTATATCGTTCAAGATATGGATCAGCGAGACCGCCACCCCCTCGCAGGCCGCGGAGGCCGCAACAACCGCGTCGTGCGCAGCCATCCCCTCTCCCGCGACAGAAGACGGCGTGAAATCAGCGCCCGAACGACGAGACAGGACATTGCAGAACTCCTGCGCAAAACGATGCGGCGCATTCAGGCCGGAACCGGCCGCCGTTCCCCCCTGCGGGAGCCTGTGAAGGTCTGGCAAGGTGGCGCTGACCCGTAGCTTTGCCCGTGCGATCTGAAGACCGTAGGATGCGAAGTTTTGTCCCAGCGTGACCGGCACCGCATCATTCAGATGTGTGCGTCCCAGACGAACGAGATCGTGGTAGGACTGCGCCTTCTCCTCGAGCGTCTGTTGAAAACGCGACAGGGCGGGCAGCAGACGACCTGTTATCGCCTCGACCGCAGCGATCTGCATGACCGTCGGAAAACTGTCGTTGGATGATTGGCTACGATTGACATGGTCGTTCGGATGGACTGGCGTGCGGGTGCCAAGCCCCTGCCCTGCCATTTCGTTCGCGCGGTTGGCCAGAACCTCGTTAGCGTTCATGTTGGTCTGGGTCCCGCTGCCGGTTTGCCAGATCGGCAGCGGGAAATGATTGTCGAACCGGCCCTCGCGCATTTCTTCGGCCGCGCGGCCGATCAACGTCGCGATCTCGTCGGGGAGCATGCCGAGCGCAAGGTTGGCCTCCGCCGCTGCGCCCTTCTGAAGCGCGAAGGCGCGGATCACTCCGACCGGCATCTGCGGGCCCTCAATCGTAAAGACGGCAAGCGCACGCTGTGTCTGCGCGCCCCAGTAGCGGTCGGCGGGAATTGCCATGACACCCACCGAATCTGCCTCGTTTCTCATTCTTTCGGAGCAAATCATCGTCCCGCAAGCACCCGGTCGACCATTTCTGGCGCCTCGCCAAGATAGTTGCGGGGTTCTGTCAGCGACTTCAGCACCTCGCCCTCGAGATGGCTCGTTAGCACCACTTCATCCTTCAACGCGTCATACAACGAAATGCTGCCTTCTACCGCACGGCGACAACCGGCATAGACGATGTCGTGCGCTTCCTTGCGTCCCGTGTGGGGGGCCAAAGCCATCATCACCGCTTCGGCCACGATCAGCCCCCGGGAATGGTCAAGGTTACGCCCCATATTTTCGGGATAAACCCGCAGACCCTCGAGCATAAATTCAGCCTGGGCCAACATCCCTGAAATCGTGGCGAAGCCTTCCGGGACTGCAGAGAACTCCAGATGCCAAGGACCGGTGGCGCGTTCATGGTCATGGATCATAGCGTCAAGCATCGCCGACGCGTGGTTCCGCATCAGGCGGGCCCCCGCGAGGATCAATTCGCAGGAAATGGGATTGGCTTTCTGCGGCATTGTGGAGGATGCGCCACGATGACGGACGAAAGGCTCTGCCACCTCGCTTAGCTCAGTAGTCATCATGATCGCGACATCGCCCGCGATCTTGGCAAGACTGCCACCGATCAGCGCCAAAGTCTGGACGGTTTCTGCAATGCCGTCGCGGATCGAGTGCCAAGTGATCGATGGGACACCTAGACCGAGCTCGGCGGCAAGGGCGGATTGGGTTTCCAGCCCCCGCCCAGACAGTGATGCAAGGGTGCCCGATGCCCCTGAGAATTGGACATTGAGCACCCGCGGCGAAAGCTGTTCCAGCCGCTCTGCGTGGCGATCGAACCCAGACAGCCAAGTTGCGGCCTTATATCCGAAGGTCACAGGCAGGGCGTGCTGCATGTGGGTCCGGCCTGCCATCGGCGTGTCGCGATGAGTCCGTGCCAGCCCTGCAAGCGCGCTACGCACCCCCTCGACCCGCCGAGCGACAAGCTCCAAACCATCCCGGATCTGCAGAACCGTAGCCGTGTCCATGATATCCTGGGTTGTCGCCCCCCAGTGCAAATACTTACCAGCCTCTCCCGCCGTCGCTGAAAGCTGCTCGACAATGGGCAGTATCGGGTATCCGACGATTTCGGTTTCACGCGCCAGCCGGTCGTGATCGAGAGGCTGGAGGGAAGCGGCCGCAATTCCGTCGGCCGCCTCCGCGGGGATCAACCCTAGACCGGCCTGCGCCCGCGCCAATGCCACCTCTACCTCGGTACAGGCGGCCAGGTAGCGTTCCGAACAGAAGATCGCGCGCATTTCGTCGTCGCTGAAACTGCGGCCCCATATGGGAGAGTCGAGCGCTGTCACGGTTTTTGGCAAGTAGCTTGTCACGGGTGCAGATCCTTCGGTCATTTATGTCCTACTCCGCCGGTCTCACGGCATAAGGAACCTCGATGCCATTTTCCTCGAAATATCTGATCGCGCCCGGATGGTAGGGCATGACCGTGTTCATCGCGACGTTCTCAAGCAAGGTTTCCTTTGCCGAGCCATGTGTCGCTAGAAGCGCGTCGTGGTTCTCGAAGATCGCCTTGGTGATCTCGTATGCCAGGCTCTCAGGCATGTCCTTTGACGCGAAGGCGATGTTCCACATTCCGAACGTTTTCACTGGCTCATCAAGCGAAGAGTATGTGGCTGCAGGAATTTCCATGATTTGTGCATAGGGCACGCTTTCCTGGAGCTTTGCGATTTCATCGTCGTTCAGACCGAAGATCACGGAGGGCTGCAGCGCCTCGAGCTCCGAGAAGGCGGACATCGGCAAGCCTGCGGCGGTCGCCACCGCATCTAGGCGGCCATCGGCCAATTGTGACGTCTGGTCGCCGATCGGACCGTTCTGAACGTTGACATTCAATCCAAGCGCTTCGAACCAACGCTCCCAATATGTGCCGCCGGTGCCTCCCTTGGGGCCTGTGCCGATGGTCTTGCCGTCGAAGTCGGACACCTTGACGATCCCTGACCTCGCAAGCGCAGCGGCCTGAAAGGGGGTCACATACATCGGGAAAAGTGCGCGAACGCCATCGTATTTTGTGCCGAGATCCATGTCCATTTCGCCCTGAATCGCCTCAAAGGCCGGGCCCAGGGTCGTGAGACCGACGTCGACGCGCTGCTTGTTGACCAGCACGAGGTTCTGAAGCGGTCCCTGAGTCTGCTGCGTCGAGGCAGGAACACCCAGCGCGCTGGAGATCACGCTGGCCACGCCTTGGCCGTAGATCGCATAAGTGCCTCCGGGCGAAGCGGTGGCAACCACAATGTTGCCGGGCCAATTGCTGCGGTCCGCGTCCTGCGCAAAGGCGGTGGTTCCGGCCAGTACCGCGACTAGCGACAGGCCGATAAGATTTCTGCGTTTCATGGATAGTCCTCCCTTTGAAAATCAAACAGTCTTAGTTCCGCGCCCCGTCCCGCCCGTACGAGCGAGCCTGAGGGCGATGAGCGCCGCGCCGACGGCGACGCCCGCGAGGTCGGTGTAGATATCCCCGGCAATCAGAAGCAGGGCGGTCACACCAAATCCGATCCGCCAGAAGCCGCTAAGCGTTCCGGCGAACCAGCCGCCGCTGGCGGTGGCAAGCGCCCACACGCCAAGCAAGGCGGTGGCTGTCGTCCGAACGATTTCCCATACGGACCCGTTCATCAGCACCCCTTGGTTGTGGATGAAGAGAAAGGGAACGATGAATGCCGCCAGACCATACTTCACGGCCTTGAACGACGTTTTCCAGGGATCACCGCCCGCCAGCGCGGCGCCCGCAAAGGCCGAGAGCGCGATTGGTGGCGTGATCGTCGAGATGACTGCATAGTAGAAGATGAATAGGTGCACCGGCAGGACATCCAGCCCGATCCGTTGCAAGGATGGAGCAACCACCGATGCTGCGATGGCATAAGCAGCAGTTGTCGGCATGCCCATTCCTAGGATCAGCGCGATGACCATGGCAAACACCAGCGCCAGGAACTCGCTTTGCCCTGCGACCCCGAGAAGCATGGCCGAAAACCTTCCGCCAAGACCGGTCAGCCCGATCACACCAACGACAATCCCTGCGCAGGCGCAAACGGCTGCTAGTTGAAGACACTGACGCGCCCCGATGCTCAACGCTTCGAGGATATCCTGCACAGTGCCTCGGATCGCCGCAGACATTCCATCGGTCCGGGCAGCAAGGGCTGCAACGGCAAGCGTCGCTGAGCCAGTGCCCATCGCAATGATGCCATGTGTATTTGCGGAAAGATAAGGCACCGCCAAGACAGTCACCAGGACCGTCGCGACCGGCACAGCCAACAGCCGACTATCAAGACCCATCCGTTGCTGCAGCATGACGAGAACCGCGATGGCAATGCCCCATGAACCGGCAGAGATGATAGAGAATCCGGCAAATAGAAAGATGATCAACAAGGCGAGCGGAGCCAGCATAAAGCCGTCCTTGGCCATTGGCTTCAGATCGGGCAGTTCCGAGCTGGGGAGACCTTCAATACCTTCCTTGCGCGCTTCGAGATCGATCTGGATATAGACTGCGAAGTAATACAACACGCAGGGTATCAGTGCCGCAACGATGATCTCAGTGTAGGGGATGCCTGTGATTTCCGCCATGATGAACGCACCCGCTCCCATGATCGGTGGGGTCAGTTGCCCTCCTGTCGACGCCGCCGCTTCGATCCCACCTGCACTGGTGGGCTTGTAGCCGACACGCTTCATCACCGGGATGGTAAAGGTACCCGACGCGACCACGTTCGCCACACCGCTGCCCGAGATCATCCCGAACAGAATGGAGCCGAACAGCGATACCTTCGCGGGTCCCCCGCGCATCCGCCCGAAACAGGCGAAGGCCAGGTTCATAAAAAAATCGCCGACTTTCGAAACTTGGAGAAATGCCGCAAACAACACAAAGAGCACGATGTACTTCGCCGCCGCGGCAGTGGCGATCCCAAACACGCCCTCCATCGAATAGACGAAGGTCGAGAACTCATCGACCCCAAAGCCCCTGTGATAAAGCACGCCCGGCAACCAAGGCCCAACGAAGCCGTAGACGATAAAGATACTCGCAAGGACCGGCAGGGCTACCCCTGCCGTGCGCCGGGTGAATTCGATAACGACGATGATCCCGGCCAAGGCAGCCACGACGTCCCCTGCCGTCGGCAGGACACCCGTGCGGATGATCAACTCATCCAGATTCCACAAGATATAAAGCGAAGCGAAGATTGCCAGACCTGAGAGCAGGAAGTCAAACGCGGGGACTTTGTCACCCGCTTTTCCGAAGGGGGCATAGAGCGCGAAGGCTATAACCGCGGCGATATTGACATGCAGGACACGAAACACCCAAGCGTCAAGCTGGAAGAAATTGAGCACCAACAGGTGAAAGACAGAGTACAGAACACAGAGGGCGGCGACCATCGCTGTCTGCCATCCGCTCAGGTTCCGGATTTTGGACCCAAAGTCGAAAGTTTCGGCGTCCCGTGTCGCGTCTTCATTATACGCTTCGTTCTGCCCCGGTTTTATCTCGGTCATGCATTCCCCCCGCAGCAGCGTTCGAGCTTATATGTTCGGACATACTACTTTGTTCGTACATACTATGATATCTGGAATTCTGTCAAGTCGGGCTGTATGGAACAAGAATGTCTCGTCAACCAATCTATGCCGTCCTTGCCGATGAACTGGTGCGCGACATCAGAACGGGTCTCTACCCGCTCGGATCCTTGTTGCCGACAGAAATTGAAATGGCGGAAGACCGGGGGCTTTCCCGCTCCACCGTCCGTGCAGCACTCGGACGGTTGGTGCAGCTCGGATTAGTGACGCGCCAGAAAGGCGTCGGAACGCGAGTAACGTCGATCGAGCCGGGCAGCTACAATCCCTCGACAACCTCGATTGAAGAACTTGCACATTTCGGCGCCGCGACACACAGGACGTTGCTTGGCATCGAAGAAGTCACGCTTGATATGACCCTTGCGAAACGGCTCGGCGTCCCGGCGGGCAGCCGCTGGTTTCGCGTCCGCACGCTACGTTCGGACATCAAGACCGCAGCTCTGCCGATTTGTTTTACTGAGAATTATATCGATATCGAGCTGCCGGGTGTGATCCACGATATCGGCGACTACTCGGAGCTCATCGCGACCCGCATCGCCAGCAGATACGGCAGTGTGGTCGATGAAGTCCGCCAGGTGATCCGGCCACGGATTCTCGATGAGGAACTTTGCAGCCTCCTGCGGACTGCTCCAAACGAACTCGCACTTGAAATACGGCGACAATATTGCTCGGCTGGGCGGCTGATTTATGTCAGCCTAAGCCAACATCCCGCAGACCGGTTCGAATATCACATGTCCCTCAATCGCTAGGCTGGGCTCTTTTTTCGGGTTTGTGTCTCTCAAGCCACGCGTAGGGTTAATGAGGGAGCCCGTTGAGCTATCCTAGTCCTACGTTTGAAAGGAGCCTTGCTCAAGGGTGAGGTTACCTTGGCCATGATGCTGCTGCGGCAGAGTGAATAAATTCAACCGCACCGCCCACCGACAGAACCTCACGACGGCCGGTACAGGAACCGCCCCCCGGCGGCAATGATGTGCCATTAGCCAAGCCTACCCCCCATACACTGCAACGTTGCAGCGCCGCACGTTGTAATCTGTATCATCGCACGGGTATCGGCATCCGCAGCACTGTCTCAAGGCTCCTATTACGCATTTGGCCTGCTGGCGGTGACAACCTATGATGGCGTCGGTATTTCTGAAGAAGATCGGAACCGAGATCGTGTCACCGTCGAGGCTCCGCAAGGCACATTGTCCCTGTCCAAGACAGTTCGCAATGTGACGCAAAGTACACCCGAGGGTGTCAGCAACGGCGCGGGCGCTGGAGATGTGCTCGAGTATAGGATCTACTTCGAGAATACTGGGACGCTGCCGGCATCCGACATCCAGATATTCGACAGAACGCCGCCCTACACGGTCTTGGCCGGTCCGGTGCCGAGCCCCGTGACGATTTCAGGTGGAGTCACCTGATCTATTCTATCGCCGACCGCAAATAGCCCCGGCTATTCGGGTGACCTTCGTTGGGAATGCTCCGGCTTGTATCCCGCGGGGGCACAAGGTGCCGTGAGCTTCCAAGTGAGAGTCTCTCCCTAAAAGGAGGAGGTACGCCGCGTTCACAAGCTCTGCCTCTTGGCCTTTAGCATTCCTGATGGGAGCTAGATCTGCGGACATTCGGTCTCCAACAGTCTTGCGCGGTCCGGTGCAGACAGATGCCAGGTCTTTCCCGAGATGTATGCGTCGAGAATGTCTTGTTCCGGCAAGCCCATGAAACGATAAACAGAACGACCGAGTTTGCACTAGGCCCGGCATCGGAGATCGGCGAGATGTGAGGCTACGAGCGAAAAGTAACTTTTTCTCAGTGTCTTAGAGCTAGAAAAGATCGACAACATTCTACCCGAAACTGACCTACGATACTTCCGCCGCAACCCCAGCATCCTCCAACTGCTCCCGATCGGGAAGATCGTGCAGACTCTCCAATCCGAAGGCGACGAGGAACTGCTCGGTGGTCACGAAGATGTAAGGCGCCCCGCGCCGGGGCGACCTCGGCCCGGTCCCGATCAGGTCGCGGCTGATCTCTTGGCCGAGGATATCCTTCAGCCTATCGCGGGTGACCGGCTGGTGAAAGGTGATGGCGGCCAGCACCGCGATGTCGAATTCGCTCAGGTCCAGCAATTGATCCCCGACATCCGCCGCTGCGCGGATCGCGGGCGCGTAGGCGGCCCGCGTCTGGAACATCCAGCCGCCGGCGACTTGAGCGATCTCGAAGGCGCGCCCTTCCAGATCGGCGGCAAGGTCCTCGACCAGCTGATCGACCGACACCTCCTGCCCCACTACCCGGGCGAAATCTTCGCGCGGCACAGGGCAGGCAGAGGCGAAGAGCACCGCCTCGATCCGGCGCATCCATTCCCGCCAGCGCAACTCTGGCGGCAGGTCGGGCAGCTCGCAATCCAAATCAGGGTCAGAGCGATCCTTCGCCATCGCTACAGCCCGTAGAGCCGGAAGGTGTCGCGCCCGGTCAGCTCGCGCACAGCGCCGAGTTCGACCAGCCGGCCGCAGAGCCGCCGCGCGGTGCGATCCGGCAAAGGCAAGGCCGAAGGCGCCACGGCATCGCGGGTCAGGAACATCTCGACCGCGTCGCCCGCCTCCTTGGCCCGCAGCCAGCTGCAGCACAAGATGTTCCCAACCAAGCGCCTGAGCCAAGGCCGCGTCCGCAAGGATTAACGCAGCCACATCGGCGCGCGGCCCCTCGCGCAATAACGCCTCCAACACCATCGCGGCCCGGGTCACCGGCAACCCTTTCCCCGCATCAAGCCACCCGGCAATCGAGCCCGGTTCGAGGGTCGGCAAGGGTCGGCCTAGAGCTTTGATCGACACCGGTCGCTCCACCGCGCGCCGCCAGGCGAGGCAGATCGCGCCCGTCGGTCCGGGCAAATCTCCGGGTGTCGCGTTGCCCTTTAATCTGAGACGCGACGCGTTTGGCGACAATTTTTGCCCTTAATTGTGAGATACGGCTGTCATGGGGCCCCTGTTTCTCGCGCACCTTTGCGCGATGTGATCAACCGCGGCAAGCAATCGAGGCTCCTTCTCGAAGGCGCGCAAGAGAGCAACCCTTGCATAGTCGTCGATGCTTTTGCTGACGATGGCTGCCTTAGCCAAGGGATGAGATCGAGCGGCGGCGATTGCGGCGAGGCAGAACAGCCTAACTTCCGATCTGGGGTTCTGGACAGCGAACGACGGATCCCCGCGGAAGGTTTTGAGTGACATGGCAAAGGTGACCGCGCGCATTGCGCGCCGAAGTTGCTTGGGGCCGCGCGAGCGCGCGGCCCCAAGCAACTTCGGCGCGCAATGCG
>NZ_LWGH01000487.1:0-18688 GCF_001635395.1 Sulfitobacter sp. HI0129
CCGTCACGTCCATCAGGTTTTTCAGCCGCCGCTTCGTCTCCGGGTTCTCGGGCAGCCCGCCCGCCGCCAGCGGCTGGACAAGGCCCCCGATGGGAAGGGTGAAACTGTAGTTTCCCCCGGCGTGCCAGAAGCAGCGTTCATCCCAATAGAAGGCGGTGGTCATGGCAGGCTCCCTTTGCGGTAACTGCGCCGAAACTGGCGCAGCCCCGCGCGGATGTCCATGGGCGGAAACAGCGCTGGCGCCCCCTCAGCGCGCTTCGGCGAGCAGGGCTTCCAGATCGAGCGGGGCGTTGTTCATGTTGAGATTGCCCTGATTATCGCGCGGCCATTCCTCTGCCGGGCGGTCGCGGTAGAGTTCCACACCGTTGCCGTCGGGATCGCGCAGATAGATCGCTTCGCTCACACCATGATCGGCAGCACCGTCAAGCGTGATCCCCGCCTCGACCACCTTTCGGAATACCGATGCAAGCGCGGCGCGGTCGGGGTAGAGAAAGGCCGCGTGGTACAATCCGGTATGCCCCGGCGGGGGCGGCGTGCCGCCTGCGCTTTCCCAGACATTCAGGCCGATATGGTGGTGGTAACCACCCGCACCGAGAAAAGCCGCCTTTTCCCCGAATTTCTGGTTCAGCTCAAAGCCCAGTATGTCGCGGTAGAAGGCGATCGCCCGGTCGAGATCCGCGACCTTGAGGTGAACATGACCGACGGAGGGGTGCTGTACTGACATGGCGTGTTCCTCTGCGCTATCTGCCATGACTATAGGCTTTGAGAGCCTGTCTTGCCATAGACCGTCGCGCACAGATCCTCTGCGCGAGGAGAGACAGACCCTTCCGCGGTCAGTCGGATCCGACCATGCCGACGATCTCGTAGGTCTTCTTGAGGATCGGTGCCGTGATCTCCCGCGCTTGTGCGGCACCCCGGGCAAGGATGCGGTCGATCTCTGCCGGGTCGTCCATCAGCCGCGCCATTTCCGCCGAGATGGGAGAGAGCTTTTCGACCGCCAGTTCCGCCAGCATCGGCTTGAAGCTGCCGAACTGCTGGCCGCCCATTTCGGCCAGAACGTCGTCGACCGAAAGATCGGAAAGGGCGGCGAAGATATTGACGAGGTTCCGGGCCTCCGGGCGATCCTCCAGACCGGCGGCTTCCGAGGGCAGCGCATCCGGGTCGGTCTTGGCCTTGCGGATCTTCTTGGCGATGGCGTCGGCATCGTCGGTCATGTTGATGCGGCTGGCGTCCGACGGATCGGATTTCGACATCTTCTTCGATCCATCCCGCAGGGACATGACCCGGGTGGCCGCGCCTTCGATCACGGGCTCTGTCAGGGGGAAGAAATCGACCCCGTAGTCGTGATTGAACTTCGCCGCGATGTCGCGGGTCAGTTCCAGATGTTGTTTCTGATCCTCGCCCACCGGCACATGGGTCGCGTGATAGACAAGGATGTCAGCCGCCATAAGCGCAGGATAGCCAAAGAGGCCAAGCGACGCCTTTTCCGCGTTCTTGCCCGCCTTGTCCTTGAACTGGGTCATCCGGCTCATCCAGCCCATGCGGGCCACGCAGTTGAAAATCCAGCCAAGTTGCGCGTGTTCCGGCACCTGGCTCTGGTTGATGAGGATCGATTTCGCCGGGTCGATGCCCGAGGCGATGAACCCCGCCGCCAGTTCGCGGGTGTTGCGCCGCAGCGCCTCCGGCTCCTGCCAGACGGTGATCGCATGAAGGTCGACCATGCAATAGATCGTTTCGAACCCGCCCGCGTCCTGCATGTCCACGAACCGCTTGATCGCGCCCAGATAGTTCCCCAGCGTCAGGCCGCCCGATGGCTGGATGCCGGAAAAGACGCGCGGGGTGAACTGTGTTTGCGACATGGGCGCACCTCTGGGCTGGATCTGGCTGCTCGCCCGGCTTACTCATGGCCGCGAACCCCGTCAAGGAGCGCCCATGTCAGACCCCGAGTTCGAAGCGCCGGTAAACCCGTTGCCGCCCGCAGTAGTGGCCGTTTTCCTGTCGGTCGCGGGGATAGAGGCCGTGCTTTCACTGGGGGAGGCGGGTCTGCTGGGTGGCCCGGGCGCGGTGGGCTGGCGGCTGGGGCTGATCCGTGACTACGGGTTTTCGGGGGATATCTTCGACTGGATGGTGGCCAATGGGCGCTATCCGCCCGATCAACTGCTGCGGCTGGTCACCTATCCGTTCATCCATCTCGGCTTCAGCCATGCTCTTTTCGGCATCGTCCTGCTTCTGGCGCTGGGCAAACTGGTGAGCGAAGCGATGGGCCAGTGGGCTTTTACCGTGATGTTCTTCGGCTCCGCCATTCTGGGGGCCGCGGCTTATGCTGTCGTGCTCGACGATCCCACATGGCTGTCCGGGGCCTATCCGGGGGTCTACGGGTTGATCGGGGGCTATTCCTTTGTTCTCTGGCGCCGGTTGGAAGGGTCCGGACCGGGCCAGTACCGCGCGTTTTCGCTCATCGCTGTCCTGATGGGGCTGCAACTGATCTGGGGTATGCTTTTCGAAACCGGCACGCTCTGGCTGGCGGAGCTTTTCGGCTTCTTCACCGGCTTCGGCCTCAGCTTCGTGCTGGCCCCCGGTGAATGGGACAAGCTGCGGGCGCTGGTACAGCGGCGCTAGTCAGAACCCCGCCTAACCTCTGCGCAGGCTGCGGCGAAAATCCGACAACCGGAAGGCCCCGATCAGCTGGCCCACGCCGAAGTAGCTGACCGCGCCGATCAGGATGAGCGCCAGCAGCGCCAGCCCGCGCCACCAATCCAGCCCCAGAAAAGGCTGCAGGGCGGCATTGCCGAGCCAGAGCGCCCCGCCCATCGCCACGGACGCCAACATGATCCGCCAGATGCGCTGATGGAACCGCGCATCGAACCGTGCCACCTCGGCGCCGAAGCTGCGCGCCCCGATGGCAAGCATGGCGAACATCGCCCAGCCCGCCGCTGTCGTGGCGATCGCGGGTGCGATCCAGCCGACGAAGGGGGCAAGACCGATTGCCAGCGCCGCGTTGATGACCATGGCCGCCACCGCGAAATAGAACGGACGCCGGGTATCTTCGCGCGCAAAATAGATCGGCTGCAGTATCTTCTGAAGAACGAAGGACGGCAGGCCAAGCGCATAGATCATGACCGCCGTCGCGATGGCAGCCGTGTCGTCAACCGAGGATGCGCCCCGTTCGTAAAGGACGCTGACCAGCGCAAAAGGGACCACCATCAGCGCCACCGCCGAGGGGATCGTCAGGGCCAGCGAAACCTCTGCGGCCCGGCTGAGCGCGCTTTGCGCCCCCGGTGTATCGCCTGCGCGCAACCGGCGCGAAAGATCGGGGAGCAGCACGACGCCGACGGCGATGCCCACCACTCCCAGCGGCAACTGGTAAAGCCGGTCCGCCGCAAAAAGCCATGACACGGCCTTGTCGTATTGGCTGGCGACCACCTGACCCACCACAAGGTTCACCTGCATCACGCCGGAGGCCAGCGCCGCGGGCAGGGCGACGACGATCATCGCCTTCATGTCGGGCGTCCAGCGCGGGCGCGACGGACGCAGTGCGAAGCCTGCCGCCGCTGCCGCCCGCCACGTAAGCGTAAGCTGCGCGATGCCGGCAATCGGGATCGACCAGATCAGCCATTCGATCACTCTGCCCCCCGTCAGCGCCGCAATCGTCATGGCGGCAATGACGAAAATATTGAGCAGCACCGGCGCCGCCGCCGCCGCCGCAAAGCGCCCCGTGGCGTTCAGGATCCCCGAAAAGAGGGCCGAAAGGGACATGAACAGGATGTAGGGAAACACAATGCGCCCGTAGTCCACGGTCATGCCGAAACGCGCGTCTTCGGTAAAACCTTCGGCCGTCAGCCAGACAAGGCCGGGCATGAAGATCATGCCAAGCGCGGTCAGCGCCGTCACCGCGAGCGCGAGCCCGTTGAACGCATCGCGCGCGAAGACCGCAGCCTCTTCGCCGCCTTCCAGCCGTTTGGCAAACATCGGAACGAAGGCCGCGTTGAACGCGCCTTCGGCAAAGAAGCGGCGGAACATGTTCGGCAGCCGGAACGCCGCGACAAAAGCGTCCATCACTGGCCCCGGACCGATGAGGGACAGGATCAGTATTTCTCTCACGAAACCGAGCAATCTGCTGAGCAGCGTCCAGATTCCGACGGTGAAGAACCCCGACATGAGGCGAATGGGCTGCATGATCACTCATTCCGAACTGGTGTTCCGGCTTCATTACCTGCAGGGCAAGGGCGGCGCAATGGAGCATAGTGCCGGGCACAATCGAGGGAAAAGGCCGAAATATATCAGGGACATCGCGGAGCGTGCGGGCAATCGCAGGAAAGTTAAAGCAGATTAGCAGCAGACCTTTAGGCCCGAAGAACGATCTGACAGAACGGCCAAGACTTACCACGCCTGATGCGAGAAACCGCGAAATTGTTGCAGAAAATCTGGAAAATTGCGAAGTTGACGGCTCTGGTAGCAAGGGACCAGTAGATGCAGAAGACTTTTGAAGGGGTATCCGCTCTTTCCTTCATCAATGCGATGACCGACGAGGTTGTCGTTCTTGACGATAAGGGCCATATCGTCGCCACCAACATGGCATGGAACGCCTTTTCGGATACGAATGCCGGGGATGCGGACTATTACCATGGGTTGAACTACTTTGACATCTGCAGTTCCGCAAACGGTCCTTCTAGCACCGAGGCGAGCATGGTGCATGAAGGTTTGCGCTCCGTTCTCAAAACCGGGGAGCCCTTCCAGTGTGAATATCCCTGCGACAGCCCGGACGTGAAACGCTGGTTCGAGATGAACGCCTTTCGGTTGATCAATTCGGATGACAGGTTTCTGGTCGTCTCGCACCGTAACGTCACTGTACGGCGCATATCCCAAAGCGATGTGACGGATGCTCACGCCCAGTCAGAATTCCTGTCCGCGCTCGTGGCGACGACGAACGATGCCGTGCTGACCTACGACCTCGATGGCAAGATCATCACCTGGAACCGGTCCGCGGAACGCCTCTACGGCTATACCGCCGAGGAGGCGATCGGCCAGTCGCTGGAGATGCTTTACCCCGCCGACTGGCCCAAGACCATTGAGCAATATCGGGACGAGATCATCGCCGGCAAGTTGACCAACTTCGAAGCCACCCGCGTTGACAAGAATGGCGAAGAGCGTCTGGTTTGGATCAGTTGCGCCCCGATCCGTGGGGCCGACGGTGATATCGTTTCAATCTCGAACATACATCGTGACATCACAGAGGTCCGGCAGGCCGAAAAGGCCCGGGACACGATCGCACATGAAGTCATCCATCGCGCGAAGAACATGCTTTCCGTGGTGAGCGCCATTCATCGGCAGACCGCCCGTTCGGCGACCTCGCTTGAAGAATTCAACAAGGTCTTCGGCGCGCGCATCATGTCGCTTGGCACCTCCACCAATCTGCTGGTGTCGGGGGAATGGTCCCCGGTGCCGCTGGCGCGCCTGCTGGAATCGCAGCTTGCCCCCTTCGTTCCCCGGGAAACCGCGCTGGTGCGACATCAGGGGCTGGACGTAGTACTGGACCCGGATGCGGTGCAGGTCGTCGGGATGGCCATCCACGAACTGGCAACCAATTCGGCGAAATACGGTGTGTTGCTGCAGGAAGCCGGTGTGATCGACATCAATTGGTCCCACAGTGCGGCCGGGCTGGAACTGAGTTGGAAGGAAAACAGCAGGACCGACCCGGCGAACCGCGAAAAAGGCGGTTTCGGCAAGACTGTGCTGACTTCGATGGCGCCGACCATGCTGAAAGCGCAGGCGGGATACGAACTGAACGACGACGGTGTGCATTGGCAGATCGTCATTCCCCAAAGCTACGTCCAGGTCACGCATTGACGTGATGTGACGGGCTGGGCGGAGTCAGTGCTCCGCCCGTTCGACTCCCTCGGCAATGGCGTCGCGCAGGCGCTTTTCCAGCACCTTCTGTTTGCTTTCGGTATAGTATTTCAGGCCGAACATGTCCTTGACGTAGAAGGTATCCACCACCTGCTCGCCATAGGTCGCGATGACCGCATTGGCGATATAGACGTTGGATGCCGCCAGCGTACGCGCCAGATCATAGAGCAATCCGGGCCGGTCACGCGTGTCGACTTCGATGATCGTGTAAATCTCTGACCCTTCGTTATCGAAAGTGATATGAGTGGGCACCCGGAAGGCGCGTTCCCGTTTCTTGACCTTGTCCTTCGATTTCAGTGCCTCCCGGGCGACGACTTCGCCGCGCAGGGTGCGTTCGATCATCTGGCGCAGCCGCGGCAGGCGCGCGTGTTCAAATGCGTTTCCGTCCGCGTCCTGTACCCAGAAGGCATCGGTGACATAGCCGTCGCTGGTGGTGTAGCTGCGGGCATCGACCACGTTCGCCCCCACCAGTGCCAGCGCCCCCGCCAGCCGGGCAAAGATGCCCGGGTGATCCGCCAGCACGAAACTGGCGCGGGTGGCATCGCGGTCCTCATCCGGATGCAGGTCGATGCGGATGTCGTCCCCGTCGATGTCCCGCAACATTTTCGCGAAGGTCACATGAGAGGTGAGATGCAGGCCTTGCCAGTAGGGCGGGTAATGGCGGGCAATTTCCGCCTGCACGTCCTTGCGCGGCCAGTCGGACAGCGCCTCGCGCAGCGCCTTCTTCGCGCCGGCGCCGCGGTTTTCGCGGTTGAGGTCCTCGAGACCGGTTTCCAATGCCCGCTTCGTCTGGCGGTAAAGCCCCCGGATCAGGACAGCCTTCCAGTTGTTCCACGTGTTGGGACCGACCCCGCGAATATCGCAGACTGTCAGCACGCACAGCAAATCTAGGCGCTTGACCGTCTGTACCGCCTTGGCGAAATCCCGCACGGTCCGCGGATCGGCGATATCGCGTTTCTGCGCCATGTCCGACATCAGCAGGTGATAGCGCACCAGCCATTCGACGGTATCAACCTCATCCTGCTTCAGCCCCAGTCGCGGCGCGATCTTGCGGGCCATCTTGGCCCCCAGAATAGAATGATCCTCCGAACGTCCCTTGCCGATGTCATGCAGGAGCAGGGCCACGAACAACACCTTGCGGTTCACGCCCCTCTTGAGGATGGAGGAAGCGACCGGCAGTTCCTCTTCCAGTTCGGCCTTTTCGATCCGGGCGAGGTTGGCGATGCACTGGATGATATGCTCGTCCACCGTATAGCTGTGGTACATATTGAACTGCATCATCGCCACAATCGTCTCGAATTCGGGGATAAATGCGCCCAGCACGCCCAGTTCGTTCATGCGCCGCAGGGCGCGTTCGGGATTGCCGTGCTTCAGCAACAGGTCCAGAAAGATGCGCTGCGCTTCGGGCGTGTTGCGCATGTCCTCATCGATCAGTCGCAGGTTCGACTGCACCAACCGCATGGCATCGGGATGGATCAGCATCCCGGTCCTCAGCGCCTCTTCGAAGATGCGCAGCAGGTTCAGCTTGTCCGAAAGGAAAGCCTGCGGATCGCGGATGGCGATGCGGTTGTGCACCACGTCGTATCCTTCGCGTATCTTCGGTTTGCGGCGGAAGATACGTTCGAGCAGCGGTTCCGCCTTGACGTGCATCGCTTCGAGGGCGGTGATGAAGATGCGGGTCAGGTCCCCGACGGCGGTCGCCTGCCGGAAATACGCCTGCATGAAGACCTCGACACCCCGGCGCCCCCCCATGTCTTCGTAGCCCATCGCTTCGGCCACCTGCACCTGCATGTCAAAGGTAAGCTGCTCCGAGGCGCGACCGGTCAGCAGATGCAGATGGCCCCGCACCGCCCAGAGGAACGCTTCCGCCTCGGAAAAGGTCTGATACTCGTCCGCCCGGAACACGCCCTTGGCCACCAGCTCAGAGCTGTGATCCACGTGATGAATGTACTTCGCGATCCAGAAGAGGGAATGCAGGTCGCGCAGCCCCCCTTTGCCTTCCTTCACATTGGGTTCCACCACATAGCGTTCGCCCTGTTTGAGGTGCCGTTGGTCGCGTTCCTCCAGCTTTGCCTCGATGAATTCGCGGCCCGACCCCGAAAAGAGATCGGTCTTCAGTTCCTTCTCCAGACGCTCTGCCAGTTCGGCATCGCCGCAGATATAGCGATGTTCCAGCAGGGCGGTCTGGATCGTGAAATCCTCTGCCCCCAGCCGCAGGCACTCCGTGATGGTACGGGTCGCGTGGCCGACCTTCAGTTTCAGATCCCACAGGATGTAGAGCATGCTTTCGATCACGCTCTCGGAAAAGGCGGTGACCTTGTAGGGGATGAGAAACAGCAGATCGACGTCCGAATGGGGCGCCATCTCTCCCCGGCCATAGCCACCGACGCCGATCACCGAAAGCCGTTCGCCCCGTGTCGGGTTCGGCTTGTGATGAAGCATGCTGCCCGCAACATGGAGCGTCAGCTGAACGAGATTGTCGGTCAGGTAGGTATAGCTGCGGGCCATGGCGCGTGAATCGAAGGGGGCCGCGCGGAAGGCACGTGCGATTTCTTCGCGCCCATGCTTTTGCGCCTCCCGCAGGATGCGCACGGCTTCGTTACGCAGGGCGGAGGGTTCGAGTCCGTCGCAGGTGGCTTCGAGCTTTGCAAGCAGTGCTTCCGGCTCGACAATGAGTTCGGGCGCACAAATGAGGCGCGGCCGGGCGGCCGCGCCTTTCTCTTCCTGCGCAAGGATGCGGGTAGATGTCATCCTGCGCGCGCGATCAGAAACCGGCGCCGCCGAAGCTGCGCGGCGCAGGATCGATCACCACCACACGCCGGTCGCGGATCGCCGCGACAGCGAGGCCCCGTTCGTTGGTGCCATCGGGCATCAAGCGGAAGACACCGGAAGAGCCACGGAACCCGGCGCCTTGCGTCAGCGAAGCACCTGTCAGCGCGGTCGGGCGACCGGTACGGACGAGCGCGCCCACGGCGGCGACGCCATCAAAGGCGAGCCCGGCCAGCGGATGGGGCTGTTCCCCATAAGCGGCAGTATAGCGCGAAGCGAAGGCTTGCGCCGCCCCGGGGTCGGGCAGGGCAAACCATCCACCCTGAAGACCGGGGAGTGCCAGCGTTTGGGCCGGAATGTCCCAGCGGGTCAGACCGATATACTGCGTGCTGGCGACATTGATCCCTGCAGCCGGCAGAAGCTCCGCAAAAAGCGGCAGTGCACTCGACGAAGACGTCGTAAGGAAAAGCGCGTTGGCGCCGGAGCTTTCGATGGTCGCCTTGATGCGCGGAACGGCAGCCGCCACGGATTCCTGGCTCAGGGCGTAGTCGACCGTGCCGGCAAGCGTCGCCCGGTTGTTGGCGATTGCCTTCTCGATGGCGGACCGACCCAACTGACCGCCGAGATCCTGACCATGCAGGATGGCGATGCGATCCTTGCCGGTACGCTTGGCATAGCCCACGAGGCGATTGGCGGTGTTGTCGAAGGTCGGCCCGAGGATATAGACGTTTCCGCCAGCGATCGTTGGGTTGTTGGAGAAGGACAGCACGTTCACGCCCTGCGGTGCAACAGCGACGCCGGCGGCGTTCGCCGCTTCGCCATACACCGGCCCGAGGATGATCTTTGCCCCTTCATTGACGGCCTGCGCCGCCACTTGCGATGCCGTAGCCGCGTTCCCGGCAGTCCCGTAGACGCGCAGATCGATCTGGACGCCATCGAGATCGCGGATCGCCATGCGCGCCGCATTTTCGAGATTGGCGGCCAGCAGGTTGTCGCTTGCCGATCCGCCACGGGGCACCAGAAGAGCCACCGGCACGGGCGCGTTCACATCGACGCTCGGCCCCCCGGGGGACGCTATCCCCCCCGTCGGAATGGGTTCGCAGGCGGCAAGGACGAGCGCCGCAAGGGGCAGAAGCGCCAGCCGGGCCTTCTTGCGGAGAACTTGGAAAAGGGTCATCATCATAATCGTTTCACTCCATGGCGGTCAGTTTTGCGGCGACGCTGCAGCCGTCCGGCGGTGCCGTGATCATAGAGAGTGCGAAAGGCGGGTCCAGCGTTGAATTACCAGATCACTCCGCTGCCAGCGGGATTGTACTTCGTCGGCGTGCCCATCGGCACGGCGCGGGACATTACCCTTCGCGCGCTCGATACGCTCGCTTCTGCGGATGTTCTTGCGGCCGAAGATACTCGCAGCCTGCGCAAACTTATGGATATTCATGCGATCCCGCTGAAAGGGCGGCGCATACAGTCGCTGCATGACCATACCGGCGAAGGCGCGTTGGAAAACCTCCTGCGCCAGATCGCTGGGGGCGCCTCGGTGGCATATGCCTCCGAAGCGGGCATGCCCCTCATCGCCGATCCGGGGTTCGAGCTGTCTCGCAAGGTCGCGGAGGCGGGACTTCCACAAACCTGTGTACCGGGCCCATCGGCGGCGCTGACGGCGCTATGCGTAGGAGGATTGCCCACAGATGCCTTTCATTTCGCCGGTTTCCTGCCCAATGCTGCCGCGGCCCGTCTGTCGGCGCTCGAGGCACTGAGGGAAGTGCCCGGAACGCTGGTATTCTACGAATCCCCCAAGCGGCTGGGCGCGATGTTGAAAGATGCGGCGAGAGCGCTGGGCGCGCAGCGACAGGCGGCCACATGCCGGGAATTGACCAAGAAGTTCGAGGAGATCACCCGGGGCACATTGGGTGAACTGACCGACCGCTTTTCGGAAAAGGCCCCGAAGGGCGAGATCGTCGTGCTCGTGGACCGTGCTCGTTCATCCTCTGTTAGTGTTTCTGACTTATCCCAAGACCTGAGGGAGGCGCTTGAACAGCTCTCCATGCGGGACGCGGTGGACCTTGTCGCCAGGGCGCATCAGCTTCCACGGCGTAAAGTCTACCAGCAGGCGCTGGCCCTCACGAAGGACGCAGACTAACAAAGGGGCAACTGTGGGCGTACCGATGAACAGGGCTGACCGGGGCCGCATGGCCTATCACGCGGGGATCGCCGCCGAAAACCGTATTGAGCGTGCCTATCTTGACCGGGGGGCCATCGTGTCTCATCGACGCTGGCGCGGAGGGGGCGGTGAAATCGACCTTATCCTCCACGAGGGTGAAGAAGTCGTCTTTGTCGAAGTCAAGAAAAGCCGCAGCTTCGCCGCCGCTGCCGAACGGATTCGCCCGCAGCAGATGCGGCGTATCCATACCAGTGCCGAAGAGTTCCTCGGCGGCGAGCCCAAGGGCCAATTGACCCCCGCCCGTTTCGATGTTGCGCTGGTAGATGCGCGGG
Organism: Sulfitobacter sp. HI0129; assembly: GCF_001635395.1. NCBI lineage: Bacteria > Pseudomonadati > Pseudomonadota > Alphaproteobacteria > Rhodobacterales > Roseobacteraceae > Sulfitobacter > Sulfitobacter sp. HI0129. The sequence continues at coordinate 11,170 of NZ_LWGH01000487.1, forward strand.
GTGATTTCCGCATCGTCGAAAACGCGTTCGGGCACGACTGATCTATTGCGTCCCTGTCGCCTCTGCCTCATCAAGGGGCGATGAAAGAGGGGCAGGCATGAAAATTGCATTTCAGATGGACCCGATCGGGGACGTGAACATCGCTGCGGACAGCAGCTTCCGCCTTGCGGAAGAGGCGCAGGCGCGGGGGCACGAGTTGTTCTTTTATACGCCCGACCACCTCGCCTACCAAGAGGGGCGCATCACGGCGCGGGGTCAGGACATGACCGTTCGGCGGGTCGAAGGCGATCATGTGACGCTGGGCCCGAAGCGTGAGGTCGATCTGGCGGAGTTCGACGTGGTCTGGCTGCGTCAGGATCCGCCCTTCGACATGCATTACATCACCTCCACCCACCTGCTTGACCGGTTACGGGACACCACGCTGGTGGTGAACGATCCGTTCTGGGTACGCAATTTCCCTGAAAAGCTGATGGTGCTGGACTTCCCGGACCTCACGCCGCCCACGACGATCGCGCGTGACCTTGCCACCATCAAGGCATTCAAGGCGAAGCATGGCGATGTCATCCTCAAGCCGCTTTACGGCAATGGCGGGGCAGGGGTCTTTCGCCTCGACGCGGCGGACCGCAACCTCACCTCCCTGCATGAGCTGTTCACCGGGTTTTCGCGCGAGCCACTCATCGTGCAAAAATTCCTGCCGGCGGTATCCAACGGGGACAAACGCGTTATTCTGGTGGACGGCGTACCTGTCGGCGCGATCAACCGGGTGCCGGCGGAGGGGGAAACACGCTCCAACATGCATGTGGGGGGACGACCGGAGAAGGTCGGCCTGACCGACCGGGACCGTGAAATCTGCGACCGCATCGGGCCCGTCCTGCGGGAAAAGGGTCAGGTCTTCGTGGGTATCGACGTTATCGGAGACTACCTGACAGAGATCAACGTGACCTCGCCCACCGGTATTCAGGAACTGGAGCGTTTCGATGGGGTGAACATCGCCGAAAAGATCTGGGAAGCTATCGAGGCGCGACTGGGCTGAAGCAGGCGTTCTCGGGCCGCCATAGGGCTACCGGTCTCAGGCGATCAGCGCGCTTTGCAGCCGGTAGCTGAGCGCTTCGGCAAGGTGGGACCGGGCAACGGTCTCACTGCCATCGAGATCGGCGATCGTTCGGGCCACGCGAAGGACCCTGTGATAACCGCGCGCCGACAGGTTGAACCTGTCCGCCGCCTTCACCAGCAACTCGCGGCCTGCCTTTTCGGGGGTGGCGACCTGTTCAAGGATCTCACCTTCGGCATCCGCATTTACCGCCACGCCGGGGACCTCCGCGTAGCGCTCCGCCTGCCTGCGACGCGCGGCGGCGACCTTGGCGGCGACTTGCGAGGAGCTTTCGCCGGAGGCTGGCAGGTCAAGATCCTGGAAAGCCACAGGGGGTACATCGACCCGTAGATCGAACCGGTCCATCATCGGCCCTGAAATGCGGCCGAGATAATCCTCCCCGCAGTGTGGAACCCGCGCGCAGGCCCGGCTCGCGTCGGTCATATATCCGCAACGGCAGGGGTTTGCGGCGGCGATGAACATGAATCGGCAGGGGTAGCGGACGTGGGCGTTCGCCCGCGCGATCATCACTTCCCCGGTTTCGAGCGGCTGGCGGAGTGTTTCCAGCACCGCGCGTGCGAATTCAGGCAGTTCGTCGAGGAAAAGCACGCCGTTATGCGCGAGCGATACCTCCCCCGGTCTGGCCTGCCGCCCGCCGCCGATGATGGCCGCCATGGAGGCGGTATGATGCGGCTCCCGAAAGGGCCGCGCGCGGGAAATGCCTCCCTCATCTATCAGCCCCGCAAGCGAATGGATCATGGAAGTTTCGAGCGCCTCAGCCGGGCTCAGCGCGGGCAGGATCGACGGAAGGCGGGCGGCCAGCATGGATTTGCCCGAACCGGGCGTGCCCACGAGCAACAGATGGTGCCTCCCCGCCGCCGCGATTTCCAGCGCGCGCTTGGCCCTTTCCTGCCCTTTGACATCCCGTAGATCCCGGGTGGCCGCATGCGGCGCTACCTCACCGGGTTCGGCAGGGATCAGCGGTGCCTGCCCGGTGAAATGGCGCACCACTTCCGACAGGGTGGCCGCTGGTATGACCTGCGTGTCTCCGACCCACGCGGCCTCCGCTCCGGAGGCGGAGGGGCACAGAAGTTTGCAATCGTTCTCTGCCGCTGTCATCGCCGCTGGCAGGGCCCCGGCGACGGGCACCAGCGTCCCGTCGAGCGATAGCTCGCCCAGCGAGACAACGCTTTCAGTCACATCGGCGGGGAGGACTTCGAGTGCTGCCAGCAAGGCGACCGCGATGGGCAGATCGAAATGGCTGCCCTCCTTCGGCAGGTCCGCAGGACTGAGGTTGATGGTGATCCTTTTCGAAGGAAGCGCAATCGCCATGGACGACAGCGCCGCCCGCACCCGGTCCCGCGCTTCGGAAACGGCCTTGTCCGGCAACCCCACGATGGAAAACGCCGGCAGCCCCGCCGTGACCGCGCATTGCACTTCGACCAGACGTGCCTCTACCCCAAGGAAAGCCACTGTATAGGCCCGAGAAACCATCGTGCCCCCCTGTTTTTTCAGCGATAGCCTAGGGACGGGATGGTTGAGAATGTATTAACCGGCCCTCAGGGCAACGTATTGATCGCACCGACAGACCAGCGCTGCCCGTCGTGATGCAACGCGGTGACCGAGAGGTTGTCGATCTTATGTTTGAACACCTCTTCCGGTCGGACGCCGAGCGCGCGTTGCACCTGTGTCAGGATCACGCCGAAATGCGCTACGGCGATGACGTGGCGGGCACTTTGCTCCTCGCAAATCGCGTCCACGGCACGGTTCACCCGGGTGGCGGCCTCGTTCCAGCTTTCGCCACCCGGCGCTACGACATCGCCGGGCGTTTCCCAATAGGCGCGGGACAGTTCCGGGTCACGTCGGGACACTTCGCTGTGGTGCAATCCGTCCCATTCGCCGAAATGCAGTTCCCGCAGGTCTTTCCTGTCCGGCAGGCGTATGCGGGCGGGGGTGGCGATGGCATCCGCGGTGGCACTGGATCTTTGCAGGTCGGACGATACCAGCACCGCCTTCTGGGGCAGCAATCGCGACAGGCGTTCCAGCATTCGCAGGTCGGACAGGTCTGCGGGCACGTCCCGCCAGCCGACGAAATTGCGTTCATGGGTCGGCCCGTGCCGCACCCAGTGCCATGTCTGCATCATGCTTTCCCCGTTTCGTCCTTCAACACCCGCGGAAGGCCCGCGATGACCTGCACCACCCTGTTCGCCTGCGCGGCGAGCGCGATGTTCAATCGGCCCTGTGCCTCGCGGAAACGGCGGGCGAGTGCATTTTCGGGAACGATACCGTGACCGACCTCGTTGCTGACGACCACCCACCGGGCACGGCAGGCACCCAGATGTCCGAGCAGGTCATTCTGCGCGGCGGCAACGTCCCGGTCTTCCATCATGAGGTTGCTGAGCCACATGGTCGCGCAATCGATGAGCACGCCGTCCTCTTCCGACAGGTTGGCAAGCGGCGCGCCGGGGTCGAACGGTGCTTCGATCGTCAGCCAGCGGGCGTCTCGGCGCGCGCGGTGCGTTTCTACCCGCTCTGCTACCTCTGCGTCGAAGATCTGCCCAGTCGCCAGGTAAATCAGGTTCAACTCGCTGTTATGAAACAGGTTTTCCGCATACTCCGATTTACCCGAAGCCGCGCCTCCTAGTACAAGTGTTCCGTGGGGCAACATCCACCTGCCAAATATTTGAACCAAATAGCCGGGTTCTGCGTATCTATCCCGACAGACCATAACAAGATGCACTGGCGGTTTCAGGGGGATTATCAGATGACATTACAGACGGCTCGGGAATTTTCGCTTACCCGCACTGCGATGAAAGCGGAGCTGCTGGACGCGGAAACCGAACTGAAGCTCGCCTATGCATGGCGTGATGAGCGGGACGAGGCGGCGCTGCATCGGCTGATCACGGCATACATGCGGCTCGCCATTTCCATGGCATCGAAATTCAAGCGGTATGGCGCGCCGATGAACGACCTTATCCAGGAAGCGGGTCTGGGCCTGATGAAGGCCGCTGACAAATTTGACCCGGATCGCGGCGTTCGCTTTTCGACCTATGCCGTGTGGTGGATCAAGGCGAGCATTCAGGATCACGTCATGCGCAACTGGTCCATGGTGCGTACCGGCTCCACCTCCTCGCAGAAATCGCTTTTCTTCAACATGCGGCGCGTTCAGGCGCGGCTGGAACGTGAAGCGGCCGCCGCCGGTGAAACGCTGGACCGCCACCAGTTGCGCCAGTTGATCAGCACGGAAATCGGTGTGCCGCTGCATGATGTCGAGATGATGGAAGGCCGCCTTTCAGGCTCCGATTATTCGCTGAACGCGACGCAATCATCCGAGGATGAGGGCCGTCAGTGGATCGACGCGCTGATTGACGAGGGCGCGCAGGCGGCGGAGCAGGTTGAGGAGCGCCACGATACGGCGCAGCTGCGCGCATGGTTGCTGGCAGCCATGCAGGCGCTCAACGAGCGTGAGCAGTTCATCGTACGGGAACGCAAGTTGCGGGATCAGCCGCGCACGCTGGAAAGCCTTGGTGAGGAATTGAACCTCAGCAAGGAACGCGTGCGCCAGCTGGAGGCGGCGGCATTCGGCAAGATGCGAAAGTCGCTCGAAAAACAGTCTACGGAGGTTCTTCACTTCCTCGGTTGAAGGAACTCCGGGCTTAACGAGTACGAAGGCATGCGGACCGAAAGGCGCATGCCTTTGGTTTTTCTGCCCTTCGGTAGGGCTGGCGATACCGAGCCTTGCGCCTTATGGTCTGCCGGACGAACCGCACGAAGGGCGCGCCATGCTGACAGGCAAACATATCCTCCTGATCATCGGGGGCGGCATCGCTGCGTTCAAATCGCTCGACCTGATCCGCCGTCTGCGGGAACGCGGTGCCCGCGTAACGCCCGTGCTTAGCGCTGCCGGGGCCGAGTTTGTTACGCCGCTGTCGGTATCTGCGCTGGCCGGGCAAAAGGTTTTCCGCGATCTGTTTGACCTCGGGGATGAGGCAGAGATGGGGCACATTCAGTTGAGCCGCAGTGCGGACCTGTTGGTTGTCGCCCCAGCAACAGCTGATCTGATGGCCAAGATGGCACAGGGGCAGGCGAACGATCTTGCCTCCACGCTTCTGCTGGCGACGGATACGCCCGTACTGATTGCACCGGCGATGAACGTGCGCATGTGGGAACATGCCGCGACCCGGCGCAATGCCGAAACATTGAAGAAAGACGGTATTGCCTTCGTCGGCCCGGCCGAAGGCGACATGGCCTGTGGCGAATACGGCCCGGGCCGGATGGCCGAGCCGCTCGACATCGTCGCGGCGATCGAGGCACGGCTTGGCGAGGGGCCCCTGAAAGGACGGCGCATCATCGTCACCTCCGGCCCGACGCATGAGCCGATCGACCCGGTACGCTACATCGCCAACCGGTCGTCCGGCGCGCAAGGGGCGGCCATCGCCAAGGCTCTTTCCGATCTGGGTGCGCAGGTGGTTTTCGTCACCGGCCCCGCGACCGTACCTCCGCCCGCGGGGGTGGAGGTCATCCGCGTAGAGACAGCGCTACAGATGTCCCGCGCGGTGGAAGGGGCGCTGCCTGCCGATGCGGCGGTCTTTGCCGCCGCCGTGGCTGATTGGCATGTCGTCGGAGCACAGCAGCGCAAGCTGAAGAAATCGAAGGACGGTTTGCCGAAGATCGAATTCGGGGAAAATCCGGACATTCTGAAAGGAGTGAGTGCCATGACATCGGACAGGCCATCGCTGGTGGTGGGCTTTGCCGCCGAAACGGATGACGTGAAGGCCAATGCCACCGCGAAAAGGCTGCGCAAGGGCTGCGACTGGATCGTCGCCAATGATGTCTCCGCGGGAACGGGCATCATGGGTGGCACGGAAAACGCCGTGACGCTCATCACCGCCGAGGGCTCCGAAGACTGGCCGCGCATGGGCAAGGACGCCGTGGCGCGCAGGTTGGCGGAACGTATCGCCGGGGCTCTGGCCTGATGCTGTCCGGGTCCGAAGGCGGCGGGGGAACGATCTGCGTGGCGTTCAGCTGGGAAGAGGGCGCTGATCGGGCGCTGGGCTTGCCCTCCTATGAAACCGAAGGCGCCGCCGGGGCGGACCTGCGGGCCAACCTGCCACAGGGCCGACCCGTCGAACTGGCAGCCGGGGCGCGGGCGCTGATCCCCACCGGGCTGCGGCTGGCGATCCCGCCGGGCTATGAAGGCCAGTTGCGTGCTCGGTCCGGCCTGGCGCTGCGCCATGGGATCATGCTGCCAAATGCGCCCGGCACCATAGACAGTGACTATCGCGGCCCCTTGGGCGTCATCCTGATGAATGGGGGCGATGAAAGCTTCGAGGTGACCCATGGAATGCGCATCGCGCAGCTTGTCATCGCGCCCGTGACCCGCGCCCGCTTTGCGGTGGTGGAGACGTTGGACAGGACGCCGCGCGGGCAGGGCGGGTTCGGCTCCACCGGGGTACGCTGATGCTGCTGGCGGCCATACTGGGGGCGGCGATCTGGTTCGGCGGCGCCGCGGTCGGAGCGCCGCGTAACCTGAGGCTTTCCCTCCTCGCGCTTCTCTATCTTTCGCTTTTGGGGGTGAACCTGCTGTTCCCCGATGGCCATCCGCTGCGCGAAGCCACGGGTGGCTCTGCCGCGCTCTGGCTCCTTCTGGGCGGGGCCGTGCTGTTGATTTGGGGCTACCGCCGATTGCTGGGCGGGCTGCGCCAGCGCGCCACGGGCAGCGTTACCCCGGTGGGAACGACGCCAGCGTCGGACCAGTTTTCGGAAACCGAATTGAACCGGTATGCCCGGCATATCGTGCTGCGCGAACTGGGTGGCCCGGGGCAAAAGGCACTGAAAAAGGCGCGCGTGCTTGTGGTGGGCGCCGGGGGTCTGGGCGCGCCCGCGCTGCAATACCTCGCGGCCGCCGGTGTCGGCACAATCGGCGTGATCGACGACGACGTGGTCGAGAACGCGAACCTGCAACGGCAGGTCATCCACAAGGATGCCGCGATCGGAACGCCAAAGGTCTTTTCCGCCCAAGCGGAAATGACGGCGCAGAACCCTTTCGTTACGGTACGGCCTTACCATCGCCGGTTCACCGAAGAAATTGCCGCCGATCTGCTGGCGGATTACGATCTGGTTCTCGACGGGACGGATAATTTCGCGACACGCTATCTGGTGAACGCAGCCTGCGTGAAAGCGCGGGTTCCGCTGATCTCCGGCGCGTTGTCGCAGTGGGAGGGGCAGCTTTCCGTGTTTGACCCCGCCCGCGACGCACCCTGCTATCGATGCATCTTCCCCGAAGCTCCCGCCCCCCATCTTGCGCCCTCCTGTGCGGAGGCAGGCGTCCTGGGACCGTTGCCGGGGGTCGTCGGCGCCATGATGGCGGCAGAGGCGATCAAGCTGATCACGGGCGCGGGTACACCGCTGCGCGGGCAAATGGTGATC
>NZ_LWGH01000488.1:0-1178 GCF_001635395.1 Sulfitobacter sp. HI0129
CGCCGATCTTGTCGGGGCGGAAGCCGGCCCAGTGATCGTCACCGGCCGTCACCACCGGCACCTGCCGGTAGCCCAGCTCGGTGACACGGGCCATCGCCTCATCGTCCTCGGTCAGATCGACCAGATCGAACGCGATGCCCTTGGCGGCAAGCGCGCGGGTGGTGGCGGTGCATTGCACGCAGGCGGGTTTGGAATAGACGGTGATGCTCATAAGGTGTCCCTCTGGTTTTCTGCCTTTGTTAGGTCAGCAGGCAAAGGGACGCGGACACGCACGGGCAGTGCCGTAGATGCACAACGCCTCCGGGCCCACCGACCGGTTCGTTTCCTTTCGTCCTGGCAGGTCTCCTGACTCGCGGCTCAAACGCTTCGGCCCTCCTTCCCGGCGCAGGACGCCAGTGGAACATCGGGCCTCGGCTTACCGCTCACAGTTGCGGGGGCAGCGCCGGTTTCGCACCGGCTTCCCTTTTCACCCACGACGAGTCGCAGGCACCAAGACTACATTATTTAGTCACACGATGCACGACACTGTCAATATGTAGAGCCCTCATATCTCGCGTCGAGTGCGTCGCGGCCACTTGGTCCTGTGTCGCAGCGTGCCATGGAAGATGCGACCGCAGGCGTCAGTTCGCCGACGGAGAGAGGTCCGCTCGATAAAGCAAAGCTTGCACATGGAAGTCGCAGGAGCCGATCAGCCAGCTGCGGCTGAGCTCCAAGCAGCGGCCAGGATAAGGAGGGGCCATTATCGTTACCGTTTCAGGGCGCCATTTCGGTGCAATGTGCTGCCCGTGCTGAACTGGCTGAACCCCACCAAAGGAGTTCAGCATGCCCCACCTCGATCACACCGCTTTCGTCAATGCCTGCCGCGATGAGCGCGGCGTCGGACATCACACCTTGCGGGCCTATGCCCGGGATCTGCGCACCTTCGCCCGCTTCACCGCAGCGCACCAGCTCAGCGACCCGCTGTCCAAAGTCGACATCCTCGCCTACCACCGCCATCTGCGCGACGCGTTGGATGCCAAGCCGGCGACCATCGAGCGGCGCCTTGTGACCCTGAAGTCCTACTTCGCCTGGCGCGAAGACCGAAACAGTGCCCTGCCCTCCCCATTCGCCGACGTCCGTATCTCCGTGAGGATCCCGCGCCGCCTGCCCCGCCCCATCGATCGAGACACTCTCAGAGC
>NZ_LWGH01000489.1:0-3289 GCF_001635395.1 Sulfitobacter sp. HI0129
GGGCTGGAAGGTGGAGGCGAGTACCGGAATCGAACCGGTGTACACGGATTTGCAATCCGCTGCGTAACCACTCCGCCAACTCGCCTTATCAGTAACTTAGGTGGCCCGTCGGGTGGTCTGCCACACAGTCTGCCACACATTCATGATCTGTTTTCGTTCTGTCCGCAAGCACAATTCCGCGAACTCTCGTTCGCTTCGCGTAACGTACCGTTGCCCACGTGCCAGACCTGACGCGCTCTGGGCCATCGGGCGCGGCAACGATGTATTCAGACTCGGCAACGATATTCCGGTTGCGGTCGAGGTAGGGGAGTGGCGACCGAATCTCATCGGCGTCCTTGAATGCCCGCATGCGAGGATCTTGGGGCGGGTGGGCGACCGTCCGAATCCCCATTGATGCAGCCAAGTCGTGCGCCTGAGCGTCGAACCCCAAGCAGTCGCCATGATGTAATTCCGTCGCGCCCTTCTCGATGAGAATCCTTCGGAGGCTGTCCAGAATTTGATTAGGCCGGGGGTATCGAGAACCGGTCACTCCAATCCGCATCATCTTCTCCTTTTCTGCGCTTCCGTCGCCCGAACCCGCTGCCGAACGTGCCGAGTGTAATGCTCCACCATGCGCTGGCTTTGCCCGGTGACTGCTGCGATCAGTTCGTCGCTGCATCCGGCACGGCAGAGTTCTACGGCTGCGGTGTAGCGCAGGGCATGGGTGTCGTACTCTTCCGCCTCGATAGCCTTGCGCGCTGCGCGCATCGCCTCAGCCGCCATACGGTAGGACAGGCGACCGGGGCCGTTGATCTTGGTCAGGAAGGCCACGTCAGAGCGAGGCAGCGCGTCCAGTGCCTTCGCAAGGTGTGGTGTCAGCGGCACCCAGAGCAGCTTTCCCGTCTTTCCCTGCCGCACGTTTATTCCCCCGGCCTCGATATTCGGCCATCCCATGCGAAGCACGTCACCGATCCGCTGCCCGGTCCCGAGGCAGAGTTCAAAGATAGTGCGTTCACGCGTGCCGTAGTCAAAGGCGGTTCGGAACGCAGCGACCTTGGTGTCCGGCCAAGGCTGTCGGTCTCGCTTTTCGTAGCGGACCTCGGACACTCCCTTCGCGGGGTTTGCACCTGCCGCCAGAAGCCCCATGTCGATGGCGTGTTCCAACAGCAAGCGAAGAACGCGCAGACGATAGTTCGCCTCATGCGGGCCGGATTTCTCGGCCCATGCGTCCCGCCATGATATGACATGCCTGCGCTCGATGTGACGCGGGTGCAGACCGCCCATCTTATCGGCGATGTACTCTGTCCGCTTGTCGTAGTCCGTGCGCGTTCTGGGGGCGAGGTCTCGATATTTTCGGTGAGCGTGGTAGTGGCGCAGAACCGCGCTGACTGTTTGCCCGGGGGCCACGGGCGCGGGGGCGTTCAATAACCGCTCACGCTCTTGATGTAGGGCGAACGGGATTGGCGCGCCTTTCGGGAATTGTGTCTCCAACCGGATTTCGACAATACGGCCAGCGACCCGCTTTCTGAACAGCAGCACGCCGTCCCGCTTGCGTCGGTGGATATAGGAAGGCAGGCCGCCGGTCTTCATGGATCAACCAAGTCCGCTGGATTGACCGGCTCAGCGTGCGCCGAATTTGCCTTTGCGGCAATGACCCGAATGGACCCTTCGCGGTCGATGACAGCCGCCTCAATCTCCATGCCCGCGTCCTTGCAAGCCCGGACGGCCCGGGCCAATTCAGACTGTGTGAAGCGCTGCTTACCCACGGCTCACTCCTTCACCTCTGCAACGCGGGCCGGGGTGGGGCTGTCGATGCCGAACGCTGCCATGATCTGAGCGACGTGGTGGGCTTGGGCGGCGGCTTTGGCGGCAGAATTCGAGCCGCACAAATGGCCGTCACTCTCTGCTGCGTACCAAAATACGCCCTCTTGAATCTGGTAGGTGAACGTTGTGTCAACATAGTCCGCGTCGTGCGTGAAACGATCATCGCCTGCCTTGACCCACTCCAACGGCTGCACCATCCCCGGCAGGGCGACAATGATGGCGTCTGCTGTTCGTCGCGCCTCATTTTCACCGAAACTGTTTCCGCCAACCCACTTTGGTGCAGTCCCATCTGGCCTAGGACCAGCCAATGAAGCCCATGACATCGCGTCGAACACCTTCTCAGCGATTTGTTCCCGTGCGCTGCTCATGTCTGGTCCTCCCCTGCGATGGCGCGGAGCCATGTCTCGGTTATGACGCTGCTATCCCCCGTCATACTGAGCGCATCGTCTGCTGCTGCATCCGCTGTGTCTTCGAACTCCCCCGTCAGCCAGCGGTCCAACAGCAGCTTGGCCGCTTCCTGCGGTGTGCTGGGTCGGGCATCGCGCTTGGCATCATGCGCTCCAGCGAGGTATGCGATGGTCAACATATCGCCGTCGTCGTCGGGCCGCAGGGCTTCGATGGCGGTACGGGCAAACTTGTGCCATTTTGCGCGGATTTGCTCCGATTGGTCCGCGAAGGCTTCTGGCGTCCGACCGGCAGAAAGGTTTTCGGATGCACCGCTATCCACGGCCTCGGATTTCCAAATGGCCGCTGCCACGAGCTCTATCTCGTCAGTCATGGCTGTTCTCCTTCGATAAGGGCGGCTCGCTTTGCTTCACTTGCCTTCCAGCGTTCGGAGCCGATGGGCATGTCTGTCTCATGAACAGGTGTGTCGGTCGCGTAGTCCCATACCCATGTGATGCTACCGACCTTCATGCGACCGTACATTTTACAGATGCGTGCAAGTCCAGCCATTTCAGCATTCCTCCATGAAACAGGGCGTCCGCGCCTCCCACGGGGGCAGGGCGAGGGCTGCGGACAGGACAAGGGCCGTGAACAGGCCAGCGAACCAGATCGGGCGGGCGTAGGAGCGGCGGGGCTTCCGGGGCGCATGTGCCCAGCTATACGGGGGGAGGGTCATCCGCATTACTCCTCATATTCGGCGCGCAGGCTGCTGCCTCGGCAAGTTGGTGGGCGTGGTGGCGCATCCAGTGGGTAAGGGTGGCGTCGGTCATGCTGGGGCCTCCGGGAGGTGGGTGGGTGCGGCTTCTGCCGCCTTCCGCGCGTGATTCTTGATGATGTCGCCGAGGTCTTCGGCTTGCTCTACGCCGAGTTTCCACCAACGGAATGTTTCGCCGTTCGCAGAGAGCCATGAAAGGAGGACCATGCCATCCTCTGTAGTTTCAACTTCGACGAGCCCGCCGCCTTCTGCTGTATCCGTGTTGATCTTCATGGGTGCCTCCGTTGTTATCTGTGACCCCGCCGGACTCATGGGACGTGGGGTTGT
>NZ_LWGH01000490.1:0-3602 GCF_001635395.1 Sulfitobacter sp. HI0129
CCGGCTCGCCCAGCCGCGCCATGAAGGAGATGGGCCGCCAGTTCGTGCTGGGCGAAACCATCGACGCCGCGATGGATCGCGCCCGGGGCATGGAGAAGAAGGGCTATACCTACAGCTACGACATGCTGGGCGAGGCCGCGCGCACCGAGGCGGACGCCAAGCGCTATCACCTGAGCTACAGCCGCGCCATTTCGGCCATCGCAACCGCCTGCACCCATGACGATATCCGCCGCAACCCCGGCATTTCCGTCAAACTGTCGGCGCTGCATCCGCGCTATGAACTTGCCCAGCAGGACGCGGTGATGACCGACCTCGTGCCGCGTCTGCGCGCACTGGCGCTCTTGGCGAAATCCGCCGGCATGGGCCTCAACATCGATGCGGAGGAAGCCGACCGGCTGGCCCTGTCGCTGGAGGTGATCGAACGGGTGATGTCCGAACCCGCGCTGGCGGGGTGGGACGGTTTCGGCGTCGTGGTGCAGGCCTATGGGCCGCGCGCGGGCCGGGTGATCGACACGCTTTACGACATGGCCCAGAGGCACGACCGGCGCATCATGGTGCGGCTGGTGAAGGGCGCCTACTGGGACACGGAGATCAAGCGCGCGCAGGTCGAGGGGGTGGATGGCTTCCCCGTCTTCACCCAGAAGGCGGCGACGGATGTCTCCTACATCGCGAACGCGCGCAAGCTGCTGGACATGACGGACCGCATCTATCCGCAGTTCGCCACCCACAACGCCCATACGGTGGCCGCGGTGCTGCACATGGCCGAGGACCCCGAAAGCTTTGAATTCCAGCGGCTGCATGGCATGGGCGAGACGCTGCACAATATCGTGATGAAGCAGAACGGCACGCGCTGCCGGATCTATGCGCCGGTGGGCGCGCATCGCGACCTGCTGGCCTACCTCGTGCGGCGGCTGCTGGAAAACGGCGCCAACTCCAGCTTCGTGAACCAGATCGTGGATGAGGACGTGCCGGCTGAGGTGGTGGCCGCCGACCCGTTCGAGTTGATCGGCAGCCAGCACAACAGCCCTATCGCCCGGGGGCCGGAGCTGTTCCAGCCGCTGCGGGCCAATGCGGCGGGGTTCGATCTGGCACATGTGCCGACCCTGCGCGCGGTGGAGGAGGCGCGGGAGCCCTTCCGCAACCATGAATGGTCGGCGGGCCCCTTGCTGGCGGGTGACGCGGCGCCGGAGGCGGCGGTTGCCGTCACCAACCCGGCGCGGCCCGGCGATGTGCCGGGTCATGTGCGCCCTGCCTCTGCCGCGGATGTGGAAACCGCACTTTCCGCTGCTGCACCTTGGCTCGCCCCGCTGACGACGCGGCGGACCGCCCTGCTGAAGGCCGCGGATGCGCTGGAGGCACGCTATGGCGAGATCTTTGCCCTGCTTGCGCGGGAGGCGGGAAAGGGCCTGCCCGATTGCGTGGCCGAATTGCGCGAAGGCGTGGATTTCCTGCGCTACTACGCGGGTCAGGCCACCGGGGAGCCGCCGGCGGGCGTCTTCACCTGCATTTCGCCGTGGAACTTCCCGATGGCGATTTTCACCGGTCAGATCGCCGCGGCCCTTGCGGCGGGCAACGCGGTGCTGGCCAAACCGGCGGAACAGACGCCGCTGATCGCCGATCTGGTGGTGCGGGTGCTGCATGAGGCGGGAGTGCCGCGCGATGCGCTGCAACTGCTGCCGGGCGGGGGCGAAGTGGGCGCCGCACTGGTATCCGACGCGCGCATCGGCGGCGTGGCCTTCACCGGCTCGACCGCGACGGCGCTGAAGATCCGCGCGGCCATGGCCCGACACTGCAGGCCGGGCACGCCGCTGATCGCCGAGACCGGCGGGCTGAACGCGATGATCGTGGACAGCACGGCGCTGCCGGAGCAGGCGGTGCAGGCCATCGTCGAAAGCGCGTTCCAATCGGCGGGCCAGCGCTGTTCCGCGCTGCGGTGCCTTTATGTGCAGCGCGACATCGCGGAGGATTTCATCCGCATGCTGACGGGCGCGATGGAAACCCTGCGCATGGGCGACCCATGGCGGCTGAGCACGGATGTAGGCCCCGTCATCGACGAGGCGGCGCGGAAGGGAATCGCGGATCATATCGACGCCGCGCGCCGGGATGGCCGCATCATCGCCGAGCTGAAAGCGCCGGAAGAGGGCACCTTTATCGCGCCCACCATCATCCGGGTGACGGGAATCGCGGATCTGGAGCGGGAGATCTTCGGCCCCGTGCTGCATGTGGCCACTTTCGCCTCGGACGAGCTGGACGCGGTGATCGACGCGATCAATGCCACGGGCTACGGGTTGACCTTCGGGCTGCAGACGCGGATCGACGACCGGGTGCAGCATGTCTCCGAACGGGTGGAGGCGGGCAATATCTACGTCAACCGCAACCAGATCGGGGCCATCGTGGGCAGCCAGCCCTTCGGCGGCGAGGGCCTGTCGGGCACCGGCCCCAAGGCGGGCGGGCCGCATTACCTGCTGCGCTTTGCCCAGACCGACCGGCAGAGCACCGAAGACGCATGGCCCGCCGGGTCGGAGGCCCCCCTGCCCCGCCTGCCACGCCAGAGCGCGCGGATCATCGAGGCCGTTTCCATGCCGGGGCCGACGGGGGAATCGAACCGCCTTTCCACCCTGCCCCGCCCGGCGCTTTTGTGCATGGGACCGGGGGCGGAGACGGCCCGGGCGCAGGCCCGCGCGGTCGAAGCGCTCGGCGGGGAGGCCGTGATCCCCGAGGGCGCGGTCGCGCCCGAGGCGCTGGCAGAGGGCCCGAGTTACGGCGGCGTGCTGTGGTGGGGCGACGCGGAGACCGCGCGCCGCATCGACATTGCCCTGTCCGAACGGCCCGGCCAGATCGTGCCGCTGATCCCGGGGATGCCGGATGTTGCACGCGTCCGGGCGGAGCGGCATGTCTGTGTCGACACTACCGCATCAGGGGGCAACGCGGCCCTGCTGGGCCAGATGGCCTGACCCGGGCGGATGGGCTGACAGCCCAGACTCCACGAGGCCCCGGCGGCGACACCGGGGCCTCTTGACCCGGGTGCCAGGATCGCACAGCTTCGCGCCATGTTCCCCATCCGCGACCATAATCCGTCAGGGCGCACGCCCTATGTCACCTATGCGCTGATGGCGGTGAACATCGCGATCTTCCTCGGCTACGTGGGGCTTTTCGCGAACGAGCGGGCGATCAACCTGTTCTTCTACGACTGGGCGCTGATCCCGGGCCGGGTGACGGCGGGCGAAGGCTTCGGGGGGCTCTTCACCTCCATGTTCCTGCATGGCGGCTGGCTGCATCTGGCGGGCAACATGCTGTTTTTGTGGATCTTCGGCGACAATGTCGAGGATGAGATGGGCCATGGCCGCTATCTGCTGTTCTACCTCGCCTGCGGGGTGCTGTCGGGCGTGGCGCATGTGCTGTCGGCGCCTTTTTCGCCGGTGCCTACGGTGGGCGCCTCGGGGGCGATTGCGGGGGTGATGGGGGGCTACCTGTTGCTCTTTCCCAAGGCCAAGGTGGACATCCTGTTCATCTTCATCGTCTTTTTCCGGATTTTCCCAATCCCCGCATGGATCATGCTGGCAGTGTGGTTCGGCATGCAGTTCATCGGCGGCGTGGGTGCT
>NZ_LWGH01000491.1:0-2154 GCF_001635395.1 Sulfitobacter sp. HI0129
TCCAGATCGAAAGGAAGGCTTCGTTGCGGGCGGCGGTTTCTGCGCGGTCACGGGTGCGAAGCTCCGACTCGCGGCGGGGGCGGGCCACGAGGTCGATGCGCTTTGCCTCGGCGAAGAGGGTCGACATACGGACGAAGGTTTCGGCGTTGCTTTCCCGCAGGCGCTGCGCCTCGGCCTCTTTGCCGCGCAGGGTTTCTGACACGTTGCGGATGAAGTTCGACAGGACGCGGGTGCTTTCGATCGCGTCGGGGTCGCCGCGTTCATGCAGGCTGTCGCGCAGCTCGCGTCTTTCGGCCTCAAGCTTGCCGGGAGCGCGGTTCAGGTCGGCGATTTCGGCGGCGACGGTTTCAAGCTCGTGCCGTTTGAGCCGGGACAGGGTGGCGAGCCCGTCGCCGCGTTTGCGGCTCATTCGCCGGTACCGGCCTTTTCGGCCAGCCGGGCGCGCATCCGCGCAAGGATCGCGGGATCGAGAATCTCGATCCCGTCGGGCAGTTCGATGTAGCCGATCACTCCGTGGATGCGCAGCGAGCGGGGGAGCAATTGTTCGGTCGCGGCCTGCGCGTCCTTTTCGGTCTTCTCCTCTTCCTTGGCTTCGGGGGCCGTGAGGGCGGGACCGGCCAGAAGCGCCAGAACGAGGGGGAAGGCCGCGCGCGCCGACATCATGCCGCGGGCAGTTCCCGCTGCGCCGCCTCGACGCTGGAGAAACCCGGCTGCTTCGGCGTGGGGATGTTGCCGCGGCCCAGTTCGATGCAGACGCTGGGCGGGTGGCCTGCCACCATGGCCACGATGATGTCGCGGATCACCGTATAGATGGCGCCATCCTCCTCCTCGATCTGCTTGAGCCGTCCGGCGACGGGCTGCACCATGCAATAGGCAAGGAAAACACCAAGAAACGTACCGACAAGCGCCCCGCCGATCATCTTGCCGAGAATTTCCGGCGGCTTGTCGATGGAGGACATGGTCTTGATCACCCCCAGAACCGCCGCGACGATGCCGATGGCGGGCAGACCGTCGGCCATCTGCTGGATGGCATGGGCGGAGACGAGCTTTTCATGGTGGTGTTTCTTGATCTTGCGGTTCAGCACGTCTTCCATCTGGAAGTGGTCGTCGAACTGCATGGACATCATGCGAAAGCTGTCCGAGATGAGGTCGGTCAGGAAGTGGTCCTTCATCAGGCGGGGATAACGCTGGAAGATCGCGCTGTTGGCCGGATCCTCGATATGGTCGTCCATCGCGACGATACCCTTGGTCCGGTAGAGGCGCGCGAGTTCGAACATGAGGTTCAGCAGGTCATTATAGTCCGATGACTTCCACTGCGGCCCTTTGATGACCCGCATCACACCCTTGGCCGATGATTTGACGACCCCGAAACTGTTGGCGACCACAAAGGCACCGAGCGAGGCGCCGCCGATCATCATGCCTTCGTAGGGCAGGGCGGCCATCACGATGTCCAGATTACCGCCAGAAAGCATGAATCCGCCGAAGACGAGGCCGAAAACCATCGCGAGACCAATAAACAGCATCATGTCATGAAGATCCTTCTTCAAACCTTGTTGTGCTTATTTATTCTTGATAAAATTTTTCAACACAAGTATTATCGATGTGTAATCTTGGATATCGGCTATGGATAGTGGTTTTTCGGACAGCAAGACGGAGGCGGGGCAGAACA
Organism: Sulfitobacter sp. HI0129; assembly: GCF_001635395.1. Taxonomy (NCBI): domain Bacteria; kingdom Pseudomonadati; phylum Pseudomonadota; class Alphaproteobacteria; order Rhodobacterales; family Roseobacteraceae; genus Sulfitobacter; species Sulfitobacter sp. HI0129. The sequence goes on from NZ_LWGH01000491.1 coordinate 1,670, forward strand.
AGACTGCCGCCGAACCCGATGCCTTTGCCTACTTCGTAGACCCCGAGGAAGTCGCCCTGCTGATGCCGAACTGGCCGGAGTGCATGCATCTGGTGCTTTGCATGGATGCGGCGGGCCTTTGCGAATTCGTGGTCTTCCATGATGACGAGACCGACACGATCCTGAACCGGGTGGCCGAAGTGCTGGATCGGCCCACGGGCGGTTTCGCGGCGAGCCCGGCCATCGAAGGCTATCCCACGCGGACGCTGCTGTTTTCGGAAGAGAATGCGCTGCTGAAGGCTGTGCAGAGCAGTGACAGCCTGCAGGAGATCGCGGCGGATTACCTGATCAACTACAACTTCGCGCGCGAAGAGGGGCTTGACCTCGACAAGTTCATGCGCCCGCGCGACGCGCGGAGCGACCTGTCGCTGCGCGTCACGACGGACAAGATCTTTCCGGTGCGGGGCAAGGCCACGGGCGGTCGCCGCCGGGGCCGTGCCGCAGCA
>NZ_LWGH01000492.1:0-2670 GCF_001635395.1 Sulfitobacter sp. HI0129
GAAGAGGCGGCCAGTTCCGCGGTTTCAGTGGCCGTAGCGGTGCCCACCCCGCGTTCCGCCAGATCGCGCTGCCGTTCGTAGGCGCGCGTGCGCAGGACCGCCTGTTCCTCTGCCGCGGCCAGTTCGTCCCGCGCCAGCGCGAGGTTGCGCGCGGCATCACGTTCTTCGGCGCGCGCATCCGCCAGATCGGCTTCGGCGCTGTCCACGGCGCTCTGCGCCTCCACGGGATCGATGCGCACCAGAACCTCGCCCTCTCGAACCGTGCCGCCATCCTCGAACCCGGGGGCGAGGTCCACCACGCGCCCGCCCACGGGGGCACGCAGTTCCAGCATCCGGCGGCTCTGGATCTCGCCGAATGTTTCGAGCACCGGAACAACGGTATCGGATTCAGCGCGGACCACGTTGACGGTAAAGACCCGCTCCCGCGCCGGGGGCGAAACGCCTTCGTCCGCCATGCGCGATTGCACCGCGCCGCGCAGCAGTTGCGCCGCGAAGATCAGCAATCCCAGGGTCAGCGCCGCCAGAAACAGGCCGACCATCGTTTTTCTCAGAAACCGCATCGGATCCCCGCCATGCAAGCGTCGCCCGACAATCTAGGCGGGCGCCGCCAAGTATAAAGCCGCCCCTGATACGCAGGCAACCTGCCTTTCCGTCGCGGGTTCGGGGCGCTTTGCCCCGGTTACTTGCGCCGAAGGTGTTCGGAAAGCCGCGGCATGATCTCGACGAAGTTGCAGGGACGGTGCCGATAATCCAGCTGCCGCTGCAGAATTTCATCCCACGCGTCTTTGCAGGCACCGGGGCTGCCCGGCAAGGCGAAGAGATAGGTTCCCTGCGCCACCCCCGCTGTCGCGCGGCTCTGTACGGCGCTCGTCCCGATTTTTTGCATGGAAACGATGGTGAATACCGTGGAAAAGGCGTCGATCTCCTTTTCGTAGACATCCCGGTGCGCCTCGACGGTGACATCCCGTCCGGTCAGGCCGGTGCCGCCGGTGCTGATCACCACGTCGATTTCCGGGTTCGCGCACCACTCGCGCAGTTGTGCGGCGATCTCATCGCGTTCGTCGCGCAAAATGAGGCGCTCCGCCAGGTGATGCCCCGCCGCCTCGATCCGTTGGGCCAGCACGTCGCCGGACCGGTCCTGTGACAGGTCGCGGGTGTCCGACACGGTGAGGACGGCAATGCGGACCGGAACGAAGTCTAGGGTTTCATCGATGCGGCTCATGTTCTCTCCAAAACGGCTAGTCGGGCAGCGAGGGCGGCAAAGACCCCGGCGGTAATCCAACGTACAACACGCCCACCCTGTGCGAGCCGCCGACCAAGGCCATTGGCGAATAGCCCGACAAGACCGTTGACGATCAACCCCCCGAAAGCAAGCAGCGCACCGAACACGAGAAACTGCCCGAGCACGGAACCCGCCTCCGGAATGACGAACTGGGGAACGAAGGCGAGGATAAAGAGGATGACCTTCGGATTGGTCAGATTGACGAAAAACCCGGTGCGAAACGCGCGCCACGCCCCCTGCGTCGTACTGATGCGCGCCGTCGTATCGTCGCCCCGCAACGCCTGAACCGCGAGGTAGAGCAGATAGGCAACGCCCGCCCAGCGGATCGCATCGAAGGCCCATGGCACGGCGGCGATGGCGGCACCGAGGCCCAGCCCGGCAAGCGCCACATGCACCATCAGCCCCGCCGCCACGCCCGCGCTTGCCGCGATGGCGCCCCGCGCGCCGGAGCGCAGCCCCTGCCCGAGGCAGAACATCATGTCGGCCCCCGGCGTCAGATTCAGCGCAAGCCCCGCCGGGATGAAGGCAAGCAGAGTGACCGGATCAACCATCGCGCAGTTTCCTTTGGAGCGCCTGCAGGTCTGCCCATGCATCGCGTTTAAATTCGGGATACCGTAACAGATAGCCGGGATGGTACATGGGCAGGGTCGGCACCCCGGCGGCTTCGGTCCAGTTCCCCCGCAGGCGGGCGACGCCGCGCCGCCCCAAAAGCACCTGACAGCCGCCGTTTCCCATCACTGCCAGCACCTTGGGCTTTGCCAGCGACACATGCCGCAGAAGGAAGGGGCGCAGCATGGCGATTTCCCCGGGCTTCGGCTCCCGCCCCTGCGGGGGGCGCCAGGGCAAGGCCGTGGCCAGATATACCGGCGCCTCTTCATCGGCGCGCCCGCGCCCGATCGCGGCCAGCATACGATCGAGCAGCACCCCGGCCTGCCCGGCAAAGGGGGTGCCGGTGCGGTCCTCCTCCTTGTCCGGAGCTTCGCCCAGCACCATCAGCGGTGCCCCCGCGATACCGTCGCCGAAAACGAGGCTCCGCCCCCCGCGGCGCAGGTCGCAATGGGGGAAATCCGCGATGGTCTGGCGCAGGTCATCGAGCGATTGTGCCGCTGCCGCCGCGCGTTCGGCCGCTGCAACAGGATCGGTCTGCGCCGACCGTTGCACGACCGGCGAAGCGAGGGGTTGTTTCTGGGCATCTCCCCCAGCCCCTGCATGTGCGGCGGAAGGTGCAAGCCCCGGCGCATCCATGGCGGCGGGCAGCGCAAATCGGTCCACGGGCGTATCGCAAATCGCCTCGGTCACGCCGAGCTCGATCTGCCATTCCAGCAGCGCGAGTGCTGCGTATCGTTCCGCCGATTCCATCTTCATGGGGGCACACTACGCCCTGCGCC
>NZ_LWGH01000493.1:0-4470 GCF_001635395.1 Sulfitobacter sp. HI0129
CAGCTACCGTGCCAATGACGTTCAGGGTAACTGNNNANNCGCGCCGCCCGGTCCTGCGCGCGTTCCCAGTTACCCTGAACGTCATTGGCACGGTAGCTGATGAAGGCTTCGGTCATGGCGGGCGTGGGCCCGTTGCCTATGGCCAGCCCGCTCAACGCGAAGATCAGCAGATCCCGCGCGTGACCGTCCGGCGTGTCGAGCTTGGGGCGATGGTTCTCGAAATCGATGAAGGTGGTGCGGCTGCCTTGCCAGCAAATATCCTTGATCGCGGGTCGCCCGTGGCTCACCCCTTCACGATGGAGAAGCGCCAGCGCCTGCCCGGCGGAGGCGAAAGCTTCCTGCCGGTCGCATTCTGTCCAGGCTTCGTGCAGCAGAACCCGGTCCAGCGGTGTTCCGCTGTCGGGCATCAGCAGCCAATCCGGCCCTTCGGCGATGATTTCGGGCACCGGCAGACCCAGCGCGCCGAAGCGGTGCAACGTCTGCCGTTCCCGCTCAAAAGCGGCGGCGGAGTCGCCTTTCTGCAGGCGGCGTAGCAGGCCGGGCCGTTCCACCCGCTTCAGCCAGAAATACTGACCCTTCACATCCAGCCGCGTCGTGCGGCGATGCTCCCCTTCGCGCAGGGCCTCTTCCACGGCGCCGCGCAGGGCGGACGGCAGGCTGGGCAGGTCGAAACGGATGGGCTTTCCTTTCGCGGTCAGTGTCGGACAGGCCGCCATCTTGTCTGCAGAAGCTACTGGAATTCAAGGATTCGCGGGGTGCATGGTTAGCGGAATATGGCCGATGTTGGCCCGAATGAGGGCAACTTTCATCCTGAGGTAGAAGCGGGCGGCGAAAGACCTCAGTTCTTGATCACGAGGCAGACGCATCCCTGCCGTCGCAGGCTATCGCAGAGGCTTTGTGCCCCCTTCCGACTGTCCCTGCCGAACTGGGCGAAATAAAAGCCCGACCGCCCCGACACCCTGTTCTTGCGGTAAACGAGGTCCAGCCGCTCCTTCTGGGCGGTGGCCCGGCAGGCGGCGGTCTGCCTACCCACCTTGTCGCGCGCGGCTGATTTGGAGGTGCCGAAGCCCACCTGAACGCCCCATGGCTTCAGGCTGGGTTCCGGCGGGGTCAGCGGCGTCAGCCTGCGTTTCTGGGCCATGCTGGCGCAGGCGGCCTCGAAGGGTTCGGTTTTCGACAGCGCAAAATCGTGATCCTCGGGTGGCGTGTCGCGCCAAACCTCGGCGGGCAGCCCGGTGATGATGGGCACATAAGCGATCGTTTCGGGGGCCAATCCACCGCCTTCGATGAAGCCTTCCACCCGGCGTTCGCCCCCGTTGTATCCCACTGCGGCAAGCCCTTCGTTCCCGTAGCGGCGCACCATTTCGGCCAGATATTCGGCGGAATGTTCCAGCGCGTCAGCGGGATTATACGGGTCGGCCAGCCCGCGAAGCGCTGCCGTCTGGGGGATGAACTGGGCGATGCCGCGTGCGTTCGCATGGCTCAAGGCGTGGGGATCGAACCGGCTTTCCTGCCAGATGAGCCGGGCAAAGAAATCCCGGTTCAGCCCGTGGCGATCCGCGAAGGTTGCGATGGCGTTGCAGGTGTCAAAGACGAAATGCGCGTCCCGGATGCAGTGCACCTGTCCCCATTTGCCGGTGGAACATGACTTCTGCGGTGGCTCGGCCCACGCCATGCCTGCCCAGATTGTCAAAACCGCTACCAGAAACAAACGCATGGTCTTTGGTGGCGCGGGGCGCGGAAGGTGTCAATCGCCGCCCGGACTTCCATCCCGCCGCGGCAGGGGTTAGATCGAAGGAAAGCAGATCGGAGGCCCCCGTGGCATTTTTCACCAAGCTCAAGGATCGGTTATTCAAATCCTCGTCGAAGATCGACGAGGGGCTGGAGGCCATCGTCAGCGAGGGCGGGGAGGCCGAAACAGCCGATCCCGGCGCGGCGGTGGAACCCCCGGTGATGGACGATACGGCACCGCCCGAGGCCCCCGCGGCCCCGGTGGATGAGGTGATGGACACCCCCGGCACCGCCCCCGAGGTGCTGCCCGAGGCGGTGGATGACGAACCCGCGCCGCTGCCCGCTGACGAGGCGACTGAACCCCCGACCGCGCCCGCGCCGTCATCGGGCCAGCGCCCCGAAACCCGCCGCGGCGACGCGAATGCCGATACGCAGGATGCCGCTACTCCGGCGCCGCCATCGCCCGAGGGAGCAGGCGGCACGCCTGATACGCCGTTGCGTGATGTCATGTCACCGGTCGCGCCCGACCTCGCACCCGAAGAGGCGGCCCCGGCTGCAAAGCCCGGGCTGTTCGGTCGGCTCATGGGCCGCAGCGCCCCCCGGACCGTGGTGCGCCGGGTGCTGGACGACGAGATGCTCGAGCAACTCGAAGAACTGCTCATCGCTGCCGACATGGGGGTGGACACCGCCCTGCGCGTGACCGCCAACATGGCCGAAGGCCGCTATGGCCGGAAACTGTCGGTCGAAGAGATCAAGCGCCTGATGACGCAGGAAATCGCCCGCATCATGGAGCCGGTGGCGAAACCCTTGCCGCTTTACGCAAAGGTGCCGCAGGTGGTGCTGGTGGTGGGCGTCAACGGGTCGGGAAAAACGACGACGATCGGAAAACTGGCGAGCCAGTTTCAGGCGGCGGGCAAGAAGGTGGTGATCGCGGCGGGCGATACCTTTCGCGCGGCGGCAGTGGAACAGCTTCAGGTCTGGGGCGAACGGGCCGGTGTTCCGGTGCTGACCGCGCCGCAGGGAACGGATCCGGCGAGCCTTGCCTTCGACGCGCTGGCAAAGGCGCAGGCCGACGGGGCCGATCTGCTGCTGATCGACACCGCCGGGCGGCTGCAGAACCGGGGCGACCTGATGGAGGAGCTTGCCAAGATCGTGCGCGTGCTGCGCAAGAAGGACGAGACCGCGCCGCACAACACGCTGCTGGTTCTGGATGCGACGACAGGCCAGAACGCGCTCAATCAGGTCAAGGTATTTCAGGAAATCTCCGATGTTTCGGGGCTGGTGATGACCAAGCTTGACGGCACGGCGAAAGGCGGCGTGCTGGTGGCGCTTGCGGATCGTTTCGGCCTTCCCATTCACGCCATCGGCGTGGGTGAGCAGATCGACGATCTGCAGCCTTTCGATCCGGATGAATTCGCGGCGGCGCTCGTCGGGTTGGAGCAGCCCTGAGTTGGATCAATCGTGCGTGCCGAGGAAGCGTTCGAGCTGTCGCAGCAGTGTCAGCACGATAACGACGACAGTCGTCGCCAGCACGGCAAGCAAAATCTGTCCCGCACCGCAGGCCAAACCGATGGCCCCGGCAAGCCACATGGACGCGCCGGTGGTGATGTTGCGCACCTCTCCCTTCGACGTGAAGATGATACCTGCCGCCAGAAAGGCGACACCGGCTGTCACCGCTTCGATCAGACGCAACGGGTCGAACTGCAACTGGTCTGCTTCGCCCCACGCAAGCGTGGACATCTCAAGCCCGATGATGATGAAGAGGCAGGCCGCCACCGCCACGAGGATATGCGTGCGCAACCCGGCAGGCTTGTGGCGCCATTCCCGTTCTATGCCGACGACCCCGGCAAGCACGGCAGCGATAAACAGGCGCACCGCGGCGACGGTCACGGGCACCCGGGAAAAACTGGACGAGAAGTCTTCTAGAAGCGGGTCGAACATGCAGCAATTCTCTGGCGGCGAATACGCAAGGGGTCAACGGGTATCTGCGCCGGCGGTTCCGCGATGAGTGAGTGGCTTTCCGGTATCGAGGCCAGCGAGGCGGGCCATCGGCTGGCGCTTTGGTTGGCACTGTCGGCAGCTTTTCTGCACGCGGTCTTCGGGGCGCTGCAAAAGGGGCGGCACGATCCATGGCTCACCCGCGGAGCCATCGACGTATTCTTTCTTTCGATAGCCTTGCCCTTCGCGCTTTTCGTCGTGCCATGGCCCGAGCCGCACATGTGGCTGATCTTCCTTGGGGCGGGGATCATCCACCTGATCTACAAGCTGTTGCAGGCATGGGCCTATACCAAGGGGGCCTACACGGTGGTCTATCCGGTGGTGCGCGGAACCGGGCCGCTCTTTGCGGTGCTGGGGGCCTATGTGATCTTCGCCGAACGGTTCACCTTTCTGCAATGGGTCGGCGTGGCAGTCCTGCTGGCGGGGATCTTCGGGCTCGCGGTCTATAACCTCATCTTCCTTGAGACGGAGCGGGACACGCTGAACGCCGCACTCGGGTTTGCCGTGCTCACCGGTCTTTTCGTGGCGCTTTACACCACCTTTGACGCCTACGGCATCCGCGCGACGGAAAATCCCTTTACCTTCCTTGCGTGGTTCTTTGTGGTCGATGGGGTGATCATGCCCTTCATCGCCGCGCGGCGATGGTTGCGCATGGACCATCCCCCGGACCTCGGCCCGCTTTTCGCGCGCGGCTTTTTCGGCGGCGTGATCGGCATTATGTCTTTCGGGTCGATCATGATG
>NZ_LWGH01000494.1:0-12127 GCF_001635395.1 Sulfitobacter sp. HI0129
CACGTGGCTTTCCTTCAGCCCTGCCCCGGTGATCTTTACGAAGGTGCAGTTCTTGCGCATCTCTTCCACGGTGGCGCAGCCGGTATACCCCATGGCCGCGCGCAGCCCGCCGATCAGCTGATGCACGACTGCCCCCGCCGCACCCTTGTAGGCGACCTGACCCTCGATCCCCTCGGGCACCAGCTTGTCGCTGGCCGCGTCCTTCTGGAAATAGCGGTCCGCCGAGCCGCGCGCCATGGCGCCGAGGCTGCCCATGCCGCGATAGGATTTGTAGCTGCGCCCTTGATAAAGGATCAGCTCGCCCGGGGATTCGTCGGTGCCCGCGATCATGGAGCCGACCATGGCGCAGGAGGCTCCCGCCGCGATGGCCTTGGCGAAGTCGCCCGAGAACTTGATGCCACCGTCGGCGATGACGGGAATGTCGCCGGCCGCAGCGGCGCAGTCCATGATGGCGGTCAGCTGCGGCACACCCACGCCCGCGACCATCCGCGTGGTACAGATGGAGCCGGGGCCGATACCGACCTTCACCGCATCGGCGCCTGCGTCGATCAGGGCGCGCGTGGCCTCCCCCGTGGCGACGTTGCCGGCCACGACCTGAACCTCGTTGCTGAGCGTCTTGGCCCGTTCGACGGCGCGTGCGACCCCTTCGGAATGGCCATGGGCGGTGTCGATCACGATCATGTCGACGCCTGCATCCACCAGCGCTTCGGAGCGTTCGAAGCCCGCGTCGCCGACGGTGGTCGCCGCCGCCACGCGCAGACGGCCCAGATCGTCCTTGCAGGCGGTGGGGTTGAGCACGGCCTGTTCGGTATCCTTCAGCGTCAGCAACCCGGTGAGCCTGCCGCCCGCGTCGGTGACGAGCAGTTTCTCGATCCGCCGTGCCTTCATCAGGCTGATCGCCTCTTCCCGGTCCGCCGGTTCATGCAGGATCGCGAGGTTGTCGCCCGTCATCATGACGGAAACCGGCGTCCTGTCGTCGGAGGCAAAGCGCATGTCGCGGTTGGTGACGATGCCCAGCACCCGGCCCGCGTCATCCACCACCGGAAAGCCCGTCACGTTATAGCGGGCCTGCAATTCCTTCGCATCGGCGAGGGTCTGGTCCGGGCGCAGGGTGATCGGGTTGTAGACGATGCCGCTTTCGAACCGCTTCACGCGGCGAACCTCTTCCGCCTGGGCGGCGATGTCGAGGTTGCGGTGGATCACCCCCATGCCGCCCGCTTGCGCCATGGCGATCGCCATGCGGCTTTCGGTCACGGTGTCCATGGCGGAACTGAGCAGCGGGATATTGAGCGCGATGGCGCGGGTCACGCGGGTGCGGGTGTCAGCCGTGGCCGGCAGCACCGACGAGGCGCCTGGCACCAGCAGCACGTCGTCGAAAGTCAGGGCCTCGCGAATCTCCATTTTGCACCTCGGTTTGCAGGGGGTCATGTGGGGTTCATTTGGCGGTTTGCTATTTCACGGAACCGGGCGGATGGAAAGGGGCAACGGTCCCGCGTGTTTTGTGGGGGCGGAACGCGCCGACAGACCGGGGCGCTGCCCCGGACCCCGAAGTATTTGGGATCATGAGAAGCACGAAAGCGCGCCATCTGCCGCGGCTGGCGCATTTTGTGACGCAGCCTACCTTTCGCCCGCCGCGCACCTGCCTATAGTGCGGCGAAATTATCGGGAAGAACGGCATGAGCGACGACCCCCTTGTGATCTTCACGCCTTCGGGCAAGCGCGGGCGCTTTCCGCGCGGCACCCCGGTGCTGGCGGCGGCCCGGCAACTGGGCGTGGATCTCGATTCCGTCTGTGGCGGGCGGGGCATCTGCTCCAAATGCCAGGTCACGCCGGGGTACGGCTCCTTCTCCAAGCATGGTGTGACCGTGCATGACGACGCATTGTCCGAGTGGAACAGCGTGGAGGCGCGCTACGACGAGAAGCGCGGGTTGCCACCGGGGCGGCGGCTGGGGTGCCAGGCCACCGTGCAGGGCGACGTGGTGATCGACGTCCCGCCCGAGAGCCAGGTACACAAGCAGGTCGTGCGCAAACGGGCCGAGGCGCGCGAGATCGTCCTCGATCCGTCCACCAAGCTTTTCTACGTGGAAGTGGCCGAGCCCGACATGCACGACCCTTCCGGCGATCTCGAACGTCTGCGGGAGGCGCTGCGGGTCCAGTGGGAGCTGGAGCATGTGACGGCAGATCTGCATATCCTTCAGAGCATGCAGCCCATCCTGCGCAAGGGAAACTGGAAGGTCACCGTGGCCGTGCATCTGGGCGATCACGAAAACGCGCCCCGGATCATGTGCATCTGGCCAGGCTATTACGACGGGACGGTTTACGGCCTTGCCGTCGACCTCGGCTCCACCACCATCGCGGCGCATCTGTGCGACCTGCGGACCGGAGAGGTCCTCGCCTCATCCGGGGTGATGAACCCCCAGATCCGCTTTGGCGAGGACCTGATGAGCCGGGTCAGCTATTCGATGATGAACCCAAGCGGCGCGCAGGAAATGACGCGGTCGGTGCGGGACGGCATGAATGCGCTTTTCCGGCAGATCGCCGAAGAGGCCGGGGTGGACCGGAACCTGATCGTCGACGTCGTCTTTGTCTGTAACCCCGTGATGCATCACCTCTTTCTGGGCATTGATCCGTTCGAGTTGGGTCAGGCGCCCTTTGCGCTGGCCACGTCCAACGCGCTGCGTCTGCGTTCCGACGACCTCGATCTGGAGATTCATCCCTCCGCCCGGGTCTATTTCCTGCCCTGCATCGCGGGACATGTGGGCGCCGATGCGGCGGCGGTCGCGCTCAGTGAGGCGCCGGATAAATCCGACGACCTCGTTCTCGTCGTCGACGTGGGCACCAATGCCGAGATCCTGCTGGGCAACCGCGAAAAGGTTCTGGCATGTTCCTCCCCCACCGGGCCCGCCTTCGAGGGGGCGCAGATATCCTCCGGCCAGCGGGCGGCGCCGGGGGCCATCGAACGGGTCGAGATTGACCCCGACACCAAGGTCGCCCGCTTCAAGGTGATCGGTTGCGACCTGTGGTCGGACGACCCGGCCTTTACTGAGGCGGTCGCCGCGACGGGGATCACCGGCATCTGCGGCTCCGGCATCATCGAGATGGTGGCGGAGATGCGCATGCATGGCATCGTGGACGCCTCCGGCCTGATCGGCAGCGCCGCGCAAACCGGGGCCGCCAACATCTTTGAAGACGGGCGCACCCACAGCTACCTGATCCACGACGGCACCGCCGATGGCGGGCCACGGATTACCGTGACCAACCGCGATATCCGGGAAATCCAGATGGCAAAGGCGGCGCTTTATTCCGGCGCGCGGCTGCTCATGGACAAGTTCGGCGTGGACAAGGTGGACCGCGTGGTACTGGCCGGCGCCTTCGGGGCGCATATCAGCGCGAAACACGCCATGGTGCTGGGCATGATCCCTGACGCGCCATTGGAAAAGGTCACATCGGCCGGGAATGCCGCGGGCACCGGGGCGCGGATCGCGCTGCTCAACACCCGGGCGCGGGCAGAGATCGAGGCGGTCGTGCGGGCCATCCACAAGGTGGAAACCGCCATCGAGCCGCGCTTTCAGGAGCATTTCGTCAATGCCTCCGCCATGCCCAATGCGGTTGAGCCCTTCCCCATTCTCAATGCGCTGGTGTCGCTGCCGAATGTTTCCTTCAACACGGGCGGCGACAGCGGCGGGGGCCGGGAAGGCCGCGGCGGGGGCGGCCGCCGCCGCAGGAGGGCGTGAGCCGATGACAGAGCGGCAGGACAACAGTGAACAGCAGGAATTCTGGTCCCGGCTCGCGGGGCCGAAATGGGTCGACCGGCAAGAGACGCTGGACGTGCTTTTTCAACCCGTCCTGGACGCGGTGCTGGAGGCCGCTGAGCTGCGCCCGGGCGATGATGTGCTGGACGTGGGCTGTGGCACTGGGGCCAGCACCATCGCCGCGGCCCGGGCCATCGGCTCCGGCAGCGCGGTCGGCATCGACATCGCGGGTCCGCTGCTGGACAGGGCGCGCGAACGCGCCGCCGCCTCGGATCTGGAGAACATGCGCTTTCTGCACGCCGATGCGGCGGCGCATGATTTTGGCAGTGAACGCTTTGACCGGCTGATTTCGCGTTTCGGGGTGATGTTCTTTGCCGATCCGGTGGCGGCCTTTGCGAATCTGCGGCAGGCATTGCAGCCGGGCGCGCGCCTGTCTCTGGGCGCCTGGGGGCAGATACCGCAGAATCCATTCTTCACCTTGCCCGCGCGGCTGGCAAAGGCCGTCATCGGCCCAACGCCCAAGAGCGATCCCGACGCGCCCGGCCCCTTTGCCTTCCGCGATCCCGAACGGGTGGAAGCGATACTGACGCAGGCGGGTTTCGCCGATGTCGCCTGCGACGTCCGGCAGATCGACCTCATCGCGCAGGAGAACGCGGCGCAAATGGCGGTACAGATGTGCGATATCGGCCCCGCGCATGCCACGCTGCGCCATTACGAGGCGTCGGAGGAGCAGAAAGCCGCCCTTCAAGCCGCATTGGAAGAGGCGCTGCACCCTTTCGAGAGGGAGGGCCGCATCCGTATCCCGGCGGAAATCAATATCTACACCGCACGCAACGCCTGATCGGCCCATCATGGGCGCAAAGGCGCGCCGACGATGATTTTGCCCGCTTGACGGCGAAGCCGCCGCGTCCTATCCGATACCCGGCGCGCGGGTATGGTGAAAAGGTATCACGGCAGCTTCCCAAGCTTTAGTTACGGGTTCGATTCCCGTTACCCGCTCCAGCTTCTTCGTCACTTCATCAGCACATCGCCGAACTCTTCGCGCAGGTTGCGCTTGAGCACCTTGCCGGTCGCGTTGCGGGGCAGCACGTCGGTAAAGACGACACGGTCGGGGATTTGCCACTTGGCGATCTTGCCTTCGAAAATGGCCAGCACCTCATCCTCCGCCGGGTCTTCGCCTTCGGCTTTCACGGCGACCAGCACGGGCCGTTCATCCCACTTTTCGTGTCGCGCCCCGATCACGGCGGCATCTGCCAGCTTGGGATGGGCGATGGCGATGTTTTCCAGCTCCACCGAACTGATCCATTCGCCACCCGATTTGATGATGTCCTTGGAGCGGTCCTTGATGGTGATATAGCCGTCTTCGTCCATCGTGGCGACATCGCCGGTGTCGAACCAGCCGTCGGTCAGGGTCTCTTCGCGGGTGGAGCGGAAATAGCTGTCGAGGATCCAGTGACCACGTGTCACGAGATCGCCCTGCGCCTTGCCGTCGTGGGGCATCGGCTTGCCGTCGTCGTCGAGAATTTCAAGCTCGACGCCGAAGACCGGGCGGCCCTGATTTTCGCGCAGGCGATGCTGTTCCGCCTCAGGCAACGCGCCATGCTTGGCGAGCGGCTTGTTGATCGTGCCGACGGGCGACATCTCGGTCATGCCCCATGCGTGTACCGTATCGACACCGTAGCGTTCGCGGAAGGTTTCGATCATCGAAGGCGGACAGGCCGAGCCACCGACGACGGTGCTCTGCAGGCTGGAAAGTTCCGAGCCGACCTTCTTCGCCTCCCCCAGCAGGCCCAGCCAGATCGTCGGCACCCCGAGCGCCATGGTGACCTTGTAGGTATCGATGAGACTGACGAGTGATGCGCCATCCAGCCCCGGCCCCGGCATGACCATGCGCGCGCCCACCATGGCGCAGGCATAGGGCGAGCCCCAGGCGTTGACGTGGAACATCGGCACCACGGGCAAGACCACGTCGCGCGCCTTGATTCCCACACTGTCGGCAATGTTGATGCCGAAGGAATGAAGCACCGTGGAACGGTGGGAATAAAGCACGCCCTTCGGATTGCCCGTAGTGCCTGAGGTGTAGCAGAGGCTGGAGGCGGTCAGTTCGTCCATCTCTGGCCAATCGTATTCCGGATCGCCTTCCGCGATCAGGTCGTCATAGAATTTCAGGCCGGGCAAGGCCTTGGCGGCTTCGTCGTCCGCGCCTTCCATGAGAACCAGATGTTCGAGGTGCTCCAACTGGTCGCGGATCCCGGCGATCAGGGGCACGAAGGTCTTGTCGATGAACAGGACCTTATCCTCGGCGTGATTCAGGATATAGACGAGCTGTTCGGGAAAGAGGCGTGGGTTGATCGTGTGGCAGACGAAACCGCCCCCCGAGGTGCCGAAATAGATTTCCAGATGCCGCCGGTTGTTCCATGCGATCGTGCCGCAGCGCGCCTGCGGGCCGAGACCGAGGCCCGTCAGCGCCGAAGCGAGCCTGCGGGAATTGCGGCCCACCTCGCGCCAGTTCGTCTCCTCCACGCCCCCGCCGGTATTGACCGAAACGATCTCCGCGCCGCCATGGTTCTTTTCGGCATGGGCGATCAGGTTCGAGATCAGGAGGGGTTTGGTCATCATCTGGCCGAGCATCTGGCATCCTTTCAAGGCATTTCGCGCCAGATTGGCCAATTGGCCCTGCCAGTGCAAGCGCCCTTGCGGAAGACTCTTCCGCTCTGCGCACCTCGGAGGGGGAAATGCCCTGCGGCGCGCTTTCGGCGGGCAGTGGTTTTCGCGCCCGATCCGGGCTAAGCCGGATGGAGCGGCGGGCGGTTCCGTGCCCTGCCTGTGACCCGTTCGCGAAGGAGATCGCCGATGACACCCCCTGCCTCCGCCTGCCGTATCCGCAGCCTCGAACAGGGCGACTGCCCGGGTTGGGACAGGCTCTATCAGGGCTATGCCGAATTCTACGGGGTGCCCCAAACGTCGCAGATGCGTGACACCGTATTCGGATGGCTGATGGATCCGTCGCATGAATGCGAAGGCCTCGTGGCGGAGGCGGAGGATGGAGAACTGCTCGGCCTGACCCATTTCCGGCCCTTCGCCAGCCCCCTGCGCGCGGTCACGAACTGCTTTCTCGACGATCTCTTCGTCACGCCGGAGGCCCGGGGCAGCGGCGCGGCGGCAGCCCTGATCGAAGAGGTCCGGCGCCGGGCGAGCGAACGCGGCTGGAAGGTCCTGCGCTGGATCACGGCGGATGACAATTACCGCGCGCGCGGGGTCTATGACAGGCTGGCGACGCGCACGGGGTGGATCACCTACGACATGGCCCCCTGACCGGGCTGCGTGACTGCAACGGTCCACGAGGGGCGCTGCCCCTCGCGCTCCCCGAAGTATTTGGGATCGTGAGAAAGGAAAAAAGATCTTCAGCCCCGGTGTCGGTGGATGAAGTCGATGAGCTGCGCGGTGGAGTCGCCCTTGCCCTCGGGCGGTGCCTTGCCTTCGACCATGGGTTCGAGCGCGGTCGCCAGTTCCTTGCCCAGTTCCACACCCCATTGATCGAAGGAATTGATGCCGAGGATCACCCCTTCGACAAAGACCCGGTGTTCATAGAGCGCGATGATCCGGCCCAGCGTGAAGGGATCGAGCAACGGGTATATCAGCGTCGTGGAGGGCCGGTTGCCGGGAAAGACCCGGTGTGCGGCCTGACGCTCCAGCTCCTCGCCCTCATGCCCCGCCTCGGCCATGAGCGCACGCGCTTCAGGTAGCGAGCGGCCCCGCATCAGCGCCTCGGACTGGGCGAGGCAATTGGCGAGCAGCAGGGTATGGTGATGTTCGAGCTCCGGCTCGTGGCCCTGCGCCGCCACCAGGAATTCGCAGGGTACGATGCGGGTCCCCTGATGCAGCAGCTGGTAGAAGGCGTGCTGGCCGTTGGTGCCCGCCGCCCCCCAGACGATGGGGCCCGTGTGCCGGGGGCCGACGCTGCCGTCCATCCGGGTGGATTTGCCGTTCGATTCCATTTCAAGCTGTTGCAGGTAGGCCGGAAGCAGGGAAAGCCGCTGGTCATAGGGCAGAACCGCTCGGGTGGCGCGGCCCCGGATCTGATTGTGCCAGATCCCCACCAGCGCCAGCAGCACCGGCATATTCTCTTGCAGTGCTGCGGCGCGAAAGTGCCTGTCCATCGCCTGCCCGCCGCGCAGGAAGGCATCGAAGGCGCGCGGGCCGATGGCGATCATCAGCGACAGCCCGATCGGCCCCCAGACGGAGTACCGCCCGCCAACCCAGTTTTCGAAACCGAACACATGCTCGGGCGGGATGCCGAAGCTTTCCGTCTTGTCGGTGGCGGAACTGAGCGCCGCGAACTGCGCCGCCGGGTCCCCGCCGCCGTCGGTCATCCACGCCCGCGCGGTGCGCGCGTTCGTCATCGTCTCGATCGTGGTGAAGGTCTTGGAGGCGACGATCACCAGCGTCCGTCGTGGATCGAGGGTGCGCAGCACGTCCGCGATATGGGCGCCATCGACGTTCGATACGAAATGGCAGCGCGGCCCGTCGTGATAGGGTGCCAGCGCCGCCACCGCCATGGCAGGGCCGAGGTCGGAGCCGCCGATCCCGATGTTGACCACATCGGTAATATCGCCGGAGCGGATGGTTTCCGCAAAATCGCGCATCGCCGCCAATGTGCGATGGACCCCGGGCATGACATCCTCACCCTCCACCTCGACGGCATCGCCGTCGAGATTGCGCAGCGCGGTATGCAGGACGGCGCGGCCTTCGGTCTCGTTTATCGACTGGCCGGAAAACATGGCCTCGCGCCGGGCTTCAACACCGGTCATATCGGCCAGATCCAGCAAAAGCTGCCGGGCTTGCTGATCGATGTCGGTCTTGGAGTAATCCAGCAGCATGTCTTCCGTCCGGACCGAAAACGCCGCTGCCCGTCCGGGCGTGTCGAAGAAGGACAGAAGGCTCCGATCCGCAATCGCCGCGGCCTTTTCGTCAAGCGCCTGCCAGATCTGTGCTGTGTTGGTCATGGGGCGTAGTGAACCTTTGCGTCTTCCAGCACCAATGCGATGGGGGCATCCTTCGGGCTCAGGCGGGCGGCGCGTTCCAGCGCGGCGCGCTTTTCTTTGCCGAAGACCACCAGATGCGTGGCAAGCGCCCCCTGCAGCACACGGCCCGAAAGGGTGACACGTTCGGTCGGTTGCCCCTCCGGTCGGACGGCGATCAGCGCCGGGGCGTGCTGGTCAAGCGCTTCCTCCAGTTCGGCCATGCCGGGAAAGAGCGACGCGGTGTGCATATCCGCCCCCATGCCTAACAGCAGGACCGATAGCGGCAATTCCGGCTCCAGCATCGGGGCGATGTCTTCGGCGGCCTCCTGCGCGGTCATGCCGTCACGGTAGAAGGGCATGAAACGGGCCGCCGCCGCATGTTCGGTGAGCAGCCGTTTGCGCACCAGTGCCGCATTGGACTGACCATCGCTTTCCGGCACCCAGCGTTCATCTGTCAGGAGCACCCGGACCGAGGACCAGTCAAGCCGGGTGCTGCTCAACATGTCGAAGATCGGGCCGGGCGTGGTACCGCCCGGCACTGCGAAGGTCGCCTTGTCATTGGCTGTCAGTACGTTCTTCAACTCGCCCGCCAGCACGTTCGCGACGCTCATGGCCAGCAATTCACGATCGGAATATTCTTTGAGGTTCATGGGGATACCTTTCGCCATTTGCGCCCGTCCCGGCGCATGAGTTCGAACGAATCCGTCGGACCATCGGTTCCGCTGTCATAGGGTTTGGGCACATCGTTGCGCGACTCCCACCCCTGGATGATCGGATCGGTCCAGGCCCATGCGGCCTCCACCTCGTCACCCCGCATGAAAAGGGTCTGGTTGCCGCGGATCACGTCCATCACGAGACGTTCGTAGGCATCCACCTGCTCCGCGCCATCCTCCCCCAAAGCTTCGGCGAAGGTCATGTCGAGCGGCACATCCACAAGCCGCATGCCACCCGGACCCGGCTCCTTGATGGTCACGCCCAGCGTGATCCCCTCGTTCGGTTGGAGACGGATCGACAGGACATTGCGGTGGCGTCCCGCCTCTTCGCCGAAGATGGAATGGGGGGTTTCCTTGAACACCACCGTGATCTCGGAGGACCGGGCTGACATGCGCTTGCCGGTGCGCAGGTAGAAAGGCGTGCCGGACCAGCGCCAGTTGCTGATATGGGTCTTGAGCGCCACGAAGCTTTCGGTGCGCGACCGGGCATCGCCGACCGCGGTCCTGTAGCCGGGCGCATTCGCTTCGTTGCAGGGTTCCGCTTGATATTGCCCGCGCGCGATATGATGCGGCAGCACCGGATCAAGCGCGCGAATGACCTTCAGCTTTTCGTCGCGCACGGGGTCCGGGTCGAACCGCGCGGGCGGTTCCATCGCGATGAGGCACAAAAGCTGCATCAGGTGGTTCTGCACCATGTCCCGCATTGCGCCTGCGCGGTCGTAATATTCGCCCCTGCCCCCAACGCCCACGGTTTCTGCCACGGTGATCTGGATGTGATCGACGTATTGCGCGTTCCACAGGGGTTCGAACAGCATGTTGCCGAAGCGCACGGCCATGAGGTTCTGCACCGTTTCCTTGCCGAGGTAATGATC
This sequence comes from Sulfitobacter sp. HI0129, assembly GCF_001635395.1. NCBI lineage: Bacteria > Pseudomonadati > Pseudomonadota > Alphaproteobacteria > Rhodobacterales > Roseobacteraceae > Sulfitobacter > Sulfitobacter sp. HI0129. Next base: position 10,362 of record NZ_LWGH01000494.1, read on the forward strand.
GATCCGGTAAATCTGGGTTTCGTCGAAATAGGTGGCCAGCGTCCGGTTGAGGGCCTGCGCGGTTTCCAGATCCCGGCCAAAGGGCTTTTCCACGACGATGCGCGCGCTTTTGTCCGCCATGCCCCATTTCTGAAGCCGCTCTGCCAGTTCGCCGAAAAGCGAGGGCGAGACGGAGAAATAATAGGCCTCGATTCGGTCGCTGCCCGCCATGAGGGTTTGCAAGGCCTCCCAGCCCGATTCCCCCAGCGCGTCGATGGACACGTAGTCGACCTGCCCCAGAAACGCCTTGAGCTGATCCTTGCCTGCGCCGTTGTCACCATCGAATTCCGCGATCGCCTCCGCGACCATGTCGCGATAGCCCGCGCTGTCCATTTCCGTGCGTGCCGCGCCGATGATCCGTGCCGTGGGCGGCATCTGGCCCGCGCAGAAACGCCGGAACAGGCCCGGCAGGATCTTGCGCCGTGCCAGATCGCCCGTACCGCCAAAAATCACCAGATCGAATGGATCGACCGGTATCACGCGCGAAACCATTTTCACCCCCTTGCCGGTCGTGTGAACCGGATGTTCGCTCAAAATGTTAGCGCAAACATACGCGAAAACCGTACCTTCACAAGTCTGTGGGTCGACTAAACCTTCCTTTTGTTGGAGGCTCGGCTGACGTAGGACGATCACAAACCAATCCGACCGGCGAGGCAATACCATAGATGAAAGACATGGCACCTGCGAACGAGGGCAAGTTTCAGAACCCGAAGCTGACCGCCAAAGGTGAGCCGCGCGCCCAAGTTGAGTTGAGCAATGCCCAGACGCTCTGGTTCAATACGGGCACGCTCTGCAACATCGAATGCGCCAACTGCTACATCGCCTCAAGCCCCACGAACGATGCGCTTGTCTATATCTCGGCGGCGGAGGTGCGCGATTATCTCGACCAGATCGAGGAACGGGGATGGCCGGTGCGTGAAATCGGCTTTACCGGGGGCGAGCCTTTCATGAACCCCGAGATGATCGAGATTACTCGGGCCGCCCTTGAGCGCGGCTACGAAGTCCTGATTCTCACCAACGCCATGCGGCCCATGATGCGGAAGACCATGCAGGACGGTCTGCGCGCGCTGCAGGCCGACTATCCCGGCAAGATGACGCTGCGCATCTCGCTCGACCATTATGGCGCGAAGCTACACGATCTGGAACGCGGTGCAGGTGCCTTCGACAAGACGCTTGCAGGCATGGAATGGCTGCGCGACGCTGGCTTTACCATGGCCGTGGCGGGCCGGTCGGCCTTTGGCGACAGCGAGGCCGAAAGCCGCGCGGGCTATGCGGAATTCTTTGCCCGGCACGGGTTCGACATCGACGCGAAGGATCCGGGAATGACCGTGCTTTTCCCGGAGATGGACGAAAACGTCGAAGTGCCGGAGATTACGACCGCCTGCTGGGGCATCCTCGGCAAATCGCCCGATGCCGTGATGTGCGCCTCTTCCCGGATGGTGGTGAAACGCAAGGGTGCCGCGACCCCGGCGGTTCTGGCCTGCACGCTGCTGCCCTATTCGCCGGAGTTCGAACTGGGGACGACATTGGCAGAGGCCGAGCGGCCGGTGGCGCTCAACCATCCGCATTGCGCCAAGTTCTGTGTTCTGGGCGGGGCGAGCTGTTCGGCCTGACGGCTGCGGCCCATTTGCCCGTCAAAGGCGGATGATATGGCCGTCGCGGGGGTTTGCGCGCCCCTGCGCAAGCGAATCGTAGACCTCTGCCGCTTCTGAAAGCCCGTGATGGCT
>NZ_LWGH01000495.1:0-2762 GCF_001635395.1 Sulfitobacter sp. HI0129
GCCCGTGTCCGCACCGAGGCCGGAAGGGATATCCACCGCGACGACCTTACCGGGACGGCGGCGCAGCTCCGCCACTACCTGTTCCGCCACTCCCTCCAAAGGGCGCGACAGGCCGAGGCCGAAGAGCGCATCGATATAGACATCCGCTTCTGGCAGGTCTTCCAGCGCATCGGCCCGCAGGCCCCCCACGAGGCCGCGTTGTGCCCATGCATCGCGTGCTCTCGCCGCATCTTCCGGCAATTGCCCCTCGGGGTCTTCGGCGAAGGTGGAGACCGACCAGCCCGCCTCGCTCAGCAGTCTGGCGATGACATAGCCGTCCCCGCCGTTGTTGCCCGGCCCGCAAAGCACCACGGCCCGACTGCCCGGTTCGTACCGGCGCAAAAGCGCCTTGGCCGCCCCCTCGCCCGCGCGGGTCATAAGTTGCCAGCCCGAGACGCTCCCGCCGGTGATCGCCGTCTGCTCAAGGGCTTGCATTCCGGCGGCGGTGAGGCAGGGAGTTCCGGGGGAAAGTTTCATTTCTGCCTCAAATTTAGGCGCAGGTTACAAAAAATAGGCAATGCCCGGCCGCTTTCCACCCGGTCTGCCGCATTTCCGCCCGATCCGGTGGACGGCTCGCCGACAAAATGAAATGACGCGGAAAGCACGCGCGCAACAGCAGGATGACATCATGAAGAAGATCGAAGCCATTATCAAACCCTTCAAACTGGACGAGGTCAAAGAGGCCTTGCAGGAGGTCGGCGTTCAGGGGCTTTCGGTGATCGAGGTCAAGGGCTTCGGCCGTCAGAAGGGCCACACCGAACTTTACCGCGGCGCGGAATATGTCGTCGATTTTCTGCCCAAGGTGAAGATCGAGGTCGTACTGGATGACGATCAGGTCGACGGCGCCATCGAGGCCATCGTGGATGCCGCACGCACCGAAAAGATCGGCGACGGCAAGATCTTCGTCTCCCCCGTCGAACAGACAATCCGCATCCGTACCGGCGAAACCGGTTCCGACGCGCTTTAATCGCATACGCTTTCACGAAAAGGACTCTACCATGAGCAACAAGGACTTCCTCAAGCAGATCAAGGACGAGGAGATCGACTACGTCGACATCCGCTTCACAGACACGCGCGGCAAGCTGCAGCACGTGACCGTGGTCAGCGACCTGGTGGACGAAGATTTCCTCGAAGAAGGCTTCATGTTCGACGGCTCGTCGATCGCGGGCTGGAAGAGCATCGAAGCCTCCGACATGAAGCTGATGCCCGACGTCGACAGCGCCTATATCGATCCGTTCTATGCGGAAAAGACGATCTGCGTGCATTGCTCCATCGTGGAACCCGACACCGGCGAAAGCTATGAGCGCGACCCGCGCGGCACCGCCGAAAAGGCCGAAGCCTATCTGAAATCCTCCGGCATCGGCGACACCGCCTATTTCGGCCCCGAAGCCGAGTTCTTCCTGTTCGACAACGTCAAGTTCTCCAACACGATCAACAAGGTATCCTACGAAGTTGACGCGTCCGACGGTTCTTGGAACACCGATGCCGATTACGAAATGGGCAACATGGGCCACCGTCCGGGTCTCAAGGGCGGCTATTTCCCCGTCAACCCCACCGATGAGGCACAGGACCTGCGCGCCGAGATGCTGTCGACCATGAAGCGGCTCGGCATGAAGGTGGACAAGCACCACCACGAGGTTGCCTCCTGCCAGCATGAACTCGGTCTCATCTTCGGCACGCTGACCGAGCAAGCCGACGAGATGCAGAAGTACAAGTACGTGATCCACAACGTGGCCCACGCCTACGGCAAATCGGCGACCTTCATGCCCAAGCCGATTTCCGGCGACAACGGTTCCGGCATGCATGTGAACATGTCGATCTGGAAAGATGGCAAGCCGCTCTTCGCGGGCGACAAATACGCCGATCTGAGCCAGGAAGCGCTTTGGTTCATCGGGGGTATCCTGACCCATGCCAAGGCTCTGAACGCCTTCACCAACCCGACCACCAACAGCTACAAGCGCCTGATCCCGGGCTTCGAAGCACCGGTTCTGCGTGCCTATTCCGCGCGCAACCGCTCGGGCTGCGTGCGTATTCCGTGGACGGAAAGCCCCAAGGCAAAGCGCGTGGAGGCCCGCTTCCCCGATCCGGCGGCAAACCCCTACCTGTGCTTCGCCGCACTGCTGATGGCCGGTCTTGACGGTATCAAGAACAAGATCGATCCGGGCGAGGCGATGGACAAGAACCTCTATGATCTGCCCGCCGAGGAACTGGCCGACATCCCGACCGTCTGCGGCTCGCTCCGCGAGGCGATGGACGAGTTGCGCAAGGACATGGACTTCCTGCTGGCCGGTGATGTCTTCACCCGCGACCAGGTCGAAGGCTACATCAACCTGAAGATGGAAGAAGTGCACAAGTACGAGCACACACCCCATCCGGTAGAATTCGGCATGTACTACAGCGTCTGATTGTACCAATGTGACCGCAATGAGGAGAGCGCCCCCCGGGGCGCTCTTTTTTTCATGTCTGATCCCCGAAGCGGACATGGGATCGCCCAGATTCGACTTCACAAAAATGAGAATACCCGAAGATCAGGACTTTCCGACATGAACCAGACCCCCACCCCGTTCGAGGCCCGCATCGCCCGGATAGAGGCCCGGCGCGCGCTGTTCGCTTCCGGCGGAGGCTCGCCGACGATCCCGCCCCGGCGCCCGCCTTCCCTACCCGAGCGGCGTCGCGGCACCGAAACACGGCCCGGCGCGACCGGATTGATCCGCATGGTCTGG
>NZ_LWGH01000496.1:0-5472 GCF_001635395.1 Sulfitobacter sp. HI0129
GAACCCAGCGCAAGAAAACCGTCAAGTACGACAGGCGCCGCTACAAACGTCGCAATCGGATCGAGGTCATGTTTGGAAGGTTGAAGGACTGGCGGCGGGTGGCAACCCGATACGACAGATGCCCGAAGGTCTTCCTGTCAGCTATCGCCCTGGCCGCCCTCGTCATTTACTGGCTATGAGTCCTGACCCTAACTAGCAACAATATTTCTCAGGCAGTTTACAAACAGCACGGTTCACCTGATTTGGTAAAGGCGTTTGCGATTGTAACAGGCTTTCGTGCAGCAGCTGTGATGATAACCTTATGCGTTTTTCACCGTGCACTGCTACCCAACATTTGACCGCCGGAAACTGATTTTTTTTCCACTCTTTCACGATGACGGCTGACTGCGCCATCAGGATAATGCATGGTGATCGGGACCTTGCATCCGATCACGTTGTGGGATCTGACTTCGTTATAGTTGCTACGCCGATCCCTCCTGCCGCTTTGAAGCTGGCTGTGCGAGTCCTGCTGCCGATGTGGGGCAGGATAGGACGGCAAAGTGGACGTCTTTTTGGAGGGCTCGACGAGTGGCTACGCGGGCAGGATTGAGGTTCTCAAGGGCCGGTGCGCTGGCTTTACCCGCCGAGACGGCTGACGATCCGATGTTTGCGGCACTTGTGGTTGAGGCTAAGCCGTGACCTGAGACCAGAATTCCCTCCAGCTTTTGGGAGAATCCGTCGGTTGATTTCTGGCCTCATGCGGCCTTGTTTTCCAGTTTCGATTTCATGGGAAATTCCTGCGGCGTGAGATTGCCGAGGGATGAGTGGGGTCTGTTTCGGTTGTAGTCCTCCTTCCATGCGCCGATCTTCTCGCGGGCCTCCGCCAGGGATGAGAAGAGGGTTTCGTTCAAGAGTTCGTCCCGGAAGCTGCCGTTGAACGAATCGACGAAGGCGTTCTGCATTGGTTTCCCCGGCGCGATGTAGTGCCACTCGATCCGGGTCTCCTGGCACCATCTGAGCACCGCCATATTGATCAGTTCCGTGCCGTTGTCGCTGACAATGGTCCCGGGCCGGCCGCGTTGCACGACGATCGCCGACAGTTCTCGTGTGACTCGCAGACCGGAGAGCGACGTGTCCGCGACGAGGGCGAGGCATTCGCGGCTGAAATCATCAAAGATGGCCAGCACCCGGAACCTGCGCCCGTCGGTGAAGGCGTCCGACACGAAGTCCGAGCTCCAACGTTCGTTAGAACGCTCCGGGGGCCAGCATCGGTCTTCGCGTGCCGAGAGCCCGCTTCCGACCGCCGCGTTTGCGCACCTGTAGCTTCTCTTCGCGATAGAGCCGCCTCAGCTTCTTCTGATTCACCTGCCAGCCCTGCCGTTCCAGCATCACGTTTACACGCCGGTAGCCGAACAGACGAAGCTCCGCTGCCACGGCGTTCATCGCTTTGCGCAGATCGGCATCGTCCGGCCGCAAACTGCGATATCGCACGCTCGACCGATCAACGCTTAGAACAGAACACGCCCGCAGCTGGCTCACCTGATGCGCTTCGCAGAGGTGCGCCACGGCTTCCCGCCTGGCCGGGGGCGTCACCATTTTTTTGATGCAATGTCTTGCAACATGGCGTTGTCCAGCATCTGTTCGGCCAACAGCTTCGTGTTCTCGTCCTCAAGCGCTTTCAACTTCCGGGCATCCGACACTTCAAGCCCGCCGAACTTCGCCTTCCACTTGTAAAACGTGGCCGAGCTGATCCCGTGCTCCCGGCAAACCTCCGCCGTCGCCACGCCACTCTCCTGCTGCTTCAGGATCGCGATGATCCGCTCTTCGCTGAACCTTGATCTCTTCATTCTGTCCGTCTCCTTCGTTGGGACGGACTCTACCTCAAACTGGAGGAGGATACGGGCCTGAGGTCACCTGGCGCGTCCTGCACCCAGTCAAAAACGGTGCCGCAGTCGGGCCTTTCCAGAAACAACGGACCAAATCATTCCCTTTTATCTTGGACTTTCCCCCGAAAAAACGAAATATCATCCTACCCGGTCGCACCGGCGAAGGATTAAGGTATGTTTGGAAAATTGAAGGGACTGTTCGGTACATGGGAAAATCGGATTCAAGGCCCCGGTGCGGAGGCATTGGCACCCGAAGCTCCGCTTTACGTGGTAGGCGACATCCACGGTCGCGCCGATTTGCTTCGTCAAGCGTTGAATCTGATCGAAGGGCATAGAGATGCCGGCAGCGGGTCAGCCAAGACCGTCTTTGTCGGTGATTACATCGACCGCGGGCCGGAATCGTCGAAGGTTCTTGCTACGCTCTACAGCATGCAGCAAAGCGATCCCGACCGTATCATTTGCCTCAAGGGGAACCATGAAAGCATGCTGCTGGAGTTTGTGGACGACCCGGCAGAACGCGGCGGGCGGTGGCTGATCAACGGCGGTTCGGAAACGCTCGACAGCTACGGTATCGAAGGTCTGCACCCAAAGTCCGACGCAGAAGACATGATGGAAGCGGGGGATGCGATGGCCGCTGCCATGCCTGAGGGTCTTATGAAGTGGCTTCGTGCGCTTCCCCTGACCTATCGGAGCGGAAATGTGATCGTAACCCATGCTGCACTGGACCCGGACCTCTCGCCTGAGGATCAATCGGATAAAGTCTTGCTCTGGGGCCATCGGGAGTTTCTGACCCGACCACGGGAAGATGAATTCTGGGTCGCGCATGGGCATACGATCATGAAACAGGCGCATTGCCATTCAAGCCGTATCGCGGTGGACACGGGCGCCTACCGGACAGAAACCTTGACCGTGGCCGCTATCCGTCAGGGCGGCTGCGAGTTTCTTCAAACGAAATAGCGATCTCCGAAAGCCCGGCCTCACCCACCGGAGCGGGTCAGAGGCGCATATCGCTGTCGTCCTTCGGAAAGACGGACTTCAAATCATAAAAGATATGCGATGGCTTGCCAAAGGCGCGTATTTTACCTGCACCGCCTTTGACGAACAATTCGTGCGGCACGGCCAGCAGGATGGCATCGTAGAGGCCGCTCTCAGGAGTATCTGTCATCGAAAGGCCATACTGAAGCATGGCCTGTTCCCGATCTACCCATGGGTCGTGCACGTCTACTTCAACGCCGAATCCCTGCAGTTCGAAAATTACATCGACCACCCTCGTGTTCCTGAGATCAGGGCAATTTTCCTTGAATGCCAGCCCGAGGATCAGAACCCGTGCCCCGTCGACCTGTATGCGTCGCTTCAAGAGCCCCTTCACGGTCTGCAGTGCCGCATAGCTGCCCATGCCGTCGTTCAGTCGACGACCGGAAAGTATAACCTCCGGATGATACCCCACGGCCTGCGCCTTGTGGGTAAGGTAGTAGGGATCGACGCCGATACAGTGCCCCCCTACCAGCCCCGGTCTGAACGGCAAAAAATTCCATTTCGTGCCGGCTGCCTCTAGAACATCGAGCGTATCTATGCCCAGCCGGTCGAAGATCAGCGCCAGTTCGTTCACAAGCGCTATGTTCACGTCTCGTTGTGTGTTCTCGATAACCTTCGCCGCCTCCGCGACCTTGATCGACGGGGCAAGGTGGGTGCCTGCGCTGATGATACGGCGGTAGAGACTGTCAATGAAAAGACCCGCTTCCGGGGTGGAGCCCGACGTCACCTTGCGGATTGTCGGCAGGCGATGTTCCTTGTCCCCCGGATTGATACGCTCAGGGCTGTAGCCTATGAAAAAGTCCTCGTTATAGGTCAGACCAGACTGAGCCTCTATGATCGGCACGCATATTTCTTCAGTCGCACCGGGGTAGACGGTGCTTTCGAAGATGACGACGTTTCCATGATCGATGACTTCGGCGACTGCTTCGGAAGCGCGCCTCAGTGGTTCCAGATCGGGCTGCTTATGGCGATCAATCGGTGTCGGAACTGTAACGACAAAGACGTTACACGCCCGGAGCGCTTTTGGGTCTTCGGTAAAGGTTAACCGGTCCGCTTCGGCAAGGTCCTTAGCGGTCGTTTCCATGGTCCGGTCAACTCCACCGCGCAGGTCATTTATCCGAACCGGGTCAATGTCAAAACCGAGCGTATCGAATTGCTTGCCAAACTCCACGGCAAGGGGCAGGCCGACGTAGCCAAGTCCGATAATTCCGATCCGGCTCTCTTCTATTGAAAACATGGGCGGCTTATCCCCGTTTTTCATGGTATTCGCGGTACCAGTCGACAAAGGCCTTCACCCCGTCGCGAATATCCGTTCGCGGCTGATAACCGGTCAACTTGTGCAGCAAATCCGCATTCGCCCAAGTCGCGGGGACATCACCCGTCTGCATTTCCATGTAATTGCGGAGGGCCTTTTTCCCCAATTCGTCTTCGATCGCTTCGATAAAATCGAGCAGCCGGACCTTTTGTGAATTGCCGATATTCACGATGCGAAAGGGCGCTACCGGCGACAGGCTGTCGCCTTCCGGAATATCCGACTGCGCATTGGGCCGGATGGGGACAGCATCCATCAAGAGGCGGATGCCACAAACGAGGTCTTCGACATAGGTGAAGTCGCGGAACATTTCACCGTGGTTGTAGATATCGATCGGCGTCCCTTCGAGGATACCTTTCGTAAACTTGAAGAGGGCCATATCCGGGCGTCCCCATGGCCCGTAGACGGTAAAGAAACGGAACATCGTCGTCGGCAGGGACCAGAGGTGCGCATAGGAATGGGCCATCGCCTCATTCGCTTTCTTGGTCGCGGCATAGAAGGTCAACGGGGTGTCAGCCTTCTGGCATTCATCGAATGGCATCTCGCTGTTGGCACCATAGACAGAACTCGTGGATGCCATGAGGAGATGCCGCACCGACGCTTCCCGCGCAGCTTCCATTACGTTGAAAGTGCCCGTGATATTGCTGTCGAGATAGGCGCGCGGATTCTCAAGACTATAGCGGACACCGGCCTGCGCCGCGAGATGCACGATTACGTCAGGATTGAAATCCACTGTCAGACGCCGAACCTCTTCGGCGTTCTCCAGACGCGTATTTTCGGCACGAAACCCGGACAACGCGAACAACATCGCGTGCCGCTCTTCCTTGAGGGTGACATCGTAGTAATCGGTCATCGCGTCGATGCCCAAGACATCGTGGCCCTCAGACAGAAGCAATCGGGACAGATGATATCCGATAAAACCAGCGGAGCCGGTTACAAGAACACGCAACCTCGTTCTTCGATCATCGGGCACGTGTTCAATACCTTTCGCAAACGAAAGTCGTCAGGCGGGGAGGCAACTCCGCGATTAGACAACTTTACTCAATTCGACGGTTTCATGAACCCGTTAACGATCGGTAAAATACAATTGGCGAAATTTACCGTATAAGTCTGCGATAAACAGCCACCACCCGGGCGAGTTGCAAAATCGATGTACGCGCGGCCCTGAACAACAGGTCGAACCGTTATCTTGTCAGGGCTGTACCAGTCGAAATCACAGTCGGAAATATCTGCTGGAACGCGCGGTTCCAGACCGTAATG
>NZ_LWGH01000497.1:0-1918 GCF_001635395.1 Sulfitobacter sp. HI0129
GCATGGCGGTCGGGGTCGGGATCGTGACTGTCGTCGGATCGTTCTTGTCCATCTTCACCTCCTGCTTGTGTCTGGGGGAAATGATTATGCCCCGATACCTAACGGCACGTTAATCTGACGCATTGCGCTGGGCCCCGCCGGGCGTCATAACCCGGTGCGACAGAGCCAGAGGAGAGCCGCCATGATCGGACGACTGAATCACGTAGCCATTGCAGTGCCGGATCTGGACGCCGCGGCGGATCAGTACCGCAATGCGCTGGGCGCGAATGTAGGGGCCCCGCAGGACGAACCGGACCACGGCGTTACCGTGATTTTCATCGAATTGCCGAACACCAAGATCGAACTGCTCTATCCGCTGGGTGACGACAGCCCGATCAAGGGGTTTCTCGACAAGAACCCCTCAGGCGGCATTCACCACATCTGCTACGAGGTCGATGACATCATCGCGGCCCGCGACCACCTGAAATCGACGGGGGCCCGGGTTCTGGGCAATGGGGAGCCCAAGATCGGCGCCCACGGCAAACCCGTGCTGTTCCTGCATCCCAAGGATTTCAACGGCGCGCTCGTCGAGCTTGAACAGGTCTGAACATGGGTATCACCTCGGGGCTGGTTCTTTTCGCTGTCATCTGGTCGATGGTCTTCCTCATCGCGCTGCCGATCCGGGTGCAGACGCAGGGCGATGCGGGAAAGATCATTCCCGGGACCCATTCGGGCGCGCCGGAACAGCATCACCTGAAACGGAAGGCACTGTGGACGACAGCCATAGCCATCGTGCTTTGGATCGTCATCGCGGGCATCATCCTTTCGGGATGGATCAGCGTTGACGATCTCGAAGGTTGGCTCAATCCTTCGGGTGTGGCAGCACGTGGAACAGGTGGGTAAAGGTCGCCGCCCCCAGAATCGGGATCAGCAGGTTCAGCAGCGGTATTGAAAGCGGAACGGCCATCAGCACGCCTGCGGCCCAGATCGTGGTCATATGCCGCCGTCGCAACTGGCGCGCGCCCGCCCGCCCCACACGGCGCATGGCCGCCATTGTGTAATATTCACGCCCCAACAGAAAGCCGTTGAGCGCCCAGAAGATGAACGGCGCGAAAGGGGCGAAAAAGACATAGAGAGCCAGCGCAAAGAGGTTGGCGGCGATCAATACACCCAGAAAATTGATCGTATCGCGGATCGAATCCCCGATGGACGCCCCCGCCGCGGGCGGAAGGGCCGGATAATGCGTACGCTCCACGGCCTCGGCCACGTCGTCCAGAAACATGGACGTGATGGCGGAGGCCACGGGCACCATCAGGAAGACGGAAAGAACCGCAAGCAGCAATACCGCGCCCCAGCTGAACAGATCGTCAAGCCATGTGACTTCGCCCAGCAGGGGGACCCAGTTCTCCTCTCCGGTGAGCCAGTCGATGAAGACGGCGAAACCGGCGGTGAAGCCGATCAGAAGCAGCAGGGCAGATATGATCCCAAGAAAGAAGACGCGCCTGAAGGACGGGTCCGCCAACTGGCCGAGTGCGAGATAGAATGAACGGAAGATCAGCGGGAAAGCCATGTGGTAATGCTTTCGATGTCAGGACGTGGCCGTTCTGGTGGGGCGGAACGTTCGGTGCCGATATGAACGAAGCCCGCGATACGTTCGTGATCCTCAAGCCCCAGCGCATCGCGCATGAAGTCGCGATCGTGGGCGGGCCAGCCGGTCAGCCAGTTGGCCCCCCAGCCCGACGCAAGCGCGGCGTTCAGCAGGGCCAGGCAGACGGCGCCGGCGGAATAGGTCTGTTCCAAGGCGGGGATCTTGTCCGACGGACGATGTACCTCGATGACCGCGACCGCGAGGTTGCCCTGATCGAACTGGCTGCGGCCTTTCTCTATCGTTTCGGGGTCGTGGCCCCGGGCCAGCCCGAGACGGCCGGCAGTCTCCGCA
>NZ_LWGH01000498.1:0-3066 GCF_001635395.1 Sulfitobacter sp. HI0129
CATGATCTTCCTCAGATATGCAGCCTACCGGTTCGTCACCATGCTGCTGACGCTTTGCGTGGTCTCGGTTCTGGTCTTCGTCATCATCAACCTGCCCCCCGGCGATTACCTGTCGAACCAGATCGCCGAACTGCGCGCCACCGGGCAGGCCGAGGGCGTGGCCAAGGCCGAATTCCTGCGCCACGAATATGCGCTGGATCAGCCGATCTGGCGCCAATACCTCATATGGGTCGGCTTCGCCCCGGGGCCGCAGGGGTTTTCAGGGCTGCTTCAGGGGAACTTCGGCTGGTCATTCGAATTCGACCGGCCCGTTGGCGAAATCGTGGGCGATGCCCTTTGGCTTACCGTACTTGTCAATCTGGCGGCGGTCCTCTTCGTCTATGCCGTGGCCCTGCCGCTTGGCGTGCTGGCTGCGGCAAGATCCGAAAGCTGGGTCGATTATACTGCCGGTTTCGTCGGATACCTCGGTCTTGCGACCCCGAACTTCCTGCTGGCGCTGATCCTGTTTTACTACGGGCACAAATACTTCGACCTGCCCATCGGCGGGCTGATGGCCCCCCACTACGAAGGGGAGCCGATGTCGTGGGGAAAGGTCCGGTCGATCCTGCTGCATCTTATCGTGCCCACCTTCGTCATCGGCACGGCGGGTTCCGCCGCCATGATGCAGCGTCTGCGCGCGAACATGCTCGATGAACTGGGCAAACCCTATGTGGAAACCGCGCTGGCAAAAGGTATGTCACCCGCCCGAATGTTGACGAAATATCCCCTGCGGATGGCGTTCAACCCTTTCGTCGCCGATATCGGGAACCTGCTTCCCGCCATGGTGTCGGGCTCCGTTCTTGTCTCGGTCGTGCTGGGCCTCCAGACCATCGGGCCCTATCTGCTCGCGGCGCTCAAATCGCAGGATCAGTTCCTCGCCGCCTTTGTGCTGATGTTCGTCGCGCTTCTCACGCTGATCGGCACGATGATCTCCGACCTGCTGCTGGTATTGCTCGACCCGCGCATCCGTTACGGAGACCGCGCGGGATGAGCACGCAGCCCTCGAACCGCTTCGTCGATACGACACCATGGACCGATACGCCCGACGCCGCCGCCCCGCCCGATCCACGGCTCGATGCCTCCGTGACCCGGCTGATGTGGCGGAAGTTTCGCCGCCACCGGCTGGCGCTCCTTTCCGGCGCGTTCCTGCTTTTGTGTTACCTCATGCTCCCCATTGCCGGTTTCATCGCACCCTACGGTGCGAACGAGCGCAATGCCGACCACCTCTATGCACCGCCGCAATCGATCGAGTTCTGGCACGACGGCGAGTTCGTCGGACCGCATGTCTACCCCACCATCGGCACCGCGGACCTGGTCAACTATCGCTGGGTCTATGAAACAGACGAGAGCCGACCGCTGCCGCTGGAATTCTTCTGCGAAGGGGCCGAATACCGGCTCTTCGGACTTCTACCCAGCACCACCCACCTGTTTTGCGCGCCAGAGGGCGCGACCGTGTTCCTCTGGGGGTCGGACAGGTTGGGCCGCGATGTCTTCAGCCGCATACTCTACGGCGCGCAACTGTCGCTGACGGTGGGGATCATCGGTATCACCGTCTCTTTCGCACTCGGGATCTTCTTCGGCGCGATCGCCGGCTATTTCGGCGGCAAGACGGACTGGATCGTGAACCGCGCCATCGAAATCCTGCGCTCGCTGCCCGAACTCCCCCTGTGGCTGGCCCTTTCGGCGGCGGTCCCGTCAAACTGGGGGCCGGTCGCGGTCTTTTTCATCATATCCGTGATCCTCGGCGTGCTCGATTGGCCGGGCCTGGCCCGCGCGGTACGTGCCAAGTTCCTGAGCCTGCGAGAGGAGGAATACGTGCGCGCCGCGGAAATGATGGGCGCGCGCCCGGGCCGGGTGATCCGCCGACACATGCTGCCCAACTTCATGTCGCACCTGATCGCCAGTGCCACATTGTCGATCCCCGCGATGATCCTCGGCGAAACGGCGCTATCTTTCCTGGGCCTCGGCCTGCGGGCCCCCGCGGTCAGCTGGGGCGTGATGCTGAACGACGCGCAGAACCTCGCAAGTATCGAGATCTACTGGTGGACAGCCATTCCGATGCTCCCCATCATCGTCGTGGTCCTCGCCTTCAATTTCCTAGGCGATGGTCTTCGCAGCTCGCTCGACCCCTATAAGTCCTGAAAGAGCGCAGTTCGGGTTCCAAATGGGTTAAAATCCCGGTGGGGGCAGCCCCCCTGCCCTACCTCATTCGTCGTACCAATCGCCAAATTTCACCTCGACATCCGTGCCGACCATCTTGGCGAACTCTTCGGGGTTCTGGGTGCCGCCGTCGCGACCGCGATAATGGTAGGGGTAGACGTAAGTAGGTTTGAACTCCGCCACTGCGGAAGCCGCCGCCCGGGCATCCATGGTGAACGGCAGGTTCATGCAGACGAAGGCAAGGTCGATATTGCTGAGGTCGCGCATTTCGGGCGTGTCTTCGGTATCGCCCGACACATAGACCCGGAAGCCCTCGAAATTCAGCACGTATCCGTTGTCCCGGCCTTCGGGGTGAAACTTCTTGCGGTCTTCGGTGATGTTGTAGGCTGGGATCGCCTCGATCATCAGATCGTTCCATGTATGGGTACCGCCGTTGGCGACCTCTGTGGCCTTGGCCTTCAGGTCTTCGGGCAGCATGGCAAAGACCGCCGGGTTGGTCAGAAGCTGCGTATCCTCTCCGATCAGCGCGTTCAGCGTATCGGCATTGTAGTGATCGCCGTGCTCGTGGGTGATCAGGATCAGATCGGGTTTCGGAAAATCGGCGTAGTTTTCCGCGTCGCCCACCGGGTCCACATGGATCGTGCCCTTCGGAGTTTCCATCACGAAAGACGCATGATCGACGGGATGAACCGTGACCTCGCCGGCATCGGTCTCGAACGTGTTGCCGGTATGTGCGGCGGCAAGGGCTGCATAAGGCAGAAGCGTCACGACGCCACCGGCGGCGGCGGAGGTGACGAAGAACTGGCGGCGGGAAATAGACATGCGACTGTCTCCTTGCTGTGAAATAACCTGCTCCGCAGATAGCTC
>NZ_LWGH01000499.1:0-2845 GCF_001635395.1 Sulfitobacter sp. HI0129
TTTCCAGCGCCTCCCATACGGCGTCCGTTTCTTCCGGCGTGTTTCCGGAGGTGAGCGCCCCTGCCGCCACGCCCGCTTCCTGCAGGCTCCGGACCTGATCCCGCATCAGGGCAATCAGGGGGGATATCACCACCGTCACCCCGTCACGCAGCAGGGCAGGAAGTTGAAAACATAGGGATTTACCGCCACCCGTGGGCATGATCGCCAGCACGTTTTCCCCCGCCGTCACCGCGTCGACGATCGGTTCCTGCCCGGGCCGGAAGGAATCGAATCCGAATACGTTCTGAAGAAGCGTGGAAGCGCCTGTCATATGACCTCGGGAGGGGTTTTCGCTTTTTCGCCCAAGGTCCCACAGGGCGGCATCCGGGGCAAGGCCCCACCCGGTTTCGCCCCCGCGACGGGGGCGCATCCGGTCAGTAGAACGCGGGCGCGTTGTTGATCAGGACAATCCGCAGGATCGCCACCGCGATCAGAACCACCAGCGGGGCAAGATCAAGGCCGCCCATGGCGGGCAGAAAGGCCCGGACCCGGCTATAGAGCGGCTCCAGCAGCCGGTTGAGGCCGTCCCAGATCTGGGCCACCAGCGGCTGGCGCAGGTTGAGAACCTGAAAGTTGATCAGCCACGACATGATCACATGCGCAATGATGACGAACCAGACAATGTCCAGCAGCAGCATGATGATTTGGAACAACGAGGCCATGGCGTACCCTTTCGCGAGACGTGGTTGAGATAAAGGGCGCGACACCAAAGGGCAAGGGTGCCGCGAGGTTGTCGTTGACCGCCACCCCGTCCGCTCGGAAAAGCAATCCCGCGTCTTTCCCAGACCAACCGAGGATTCCGATGTTTCCCTTCGTGCGCATGACCAAGGATCTGCTTCGTGCCCGGCGGCAGCCCGCTTTGGCCTCGCTGACGGAGGTTCATGTGAGCCATCACAGGTGCTGGCCGCATGATCTGGATTTTTGGCTCGAACTCAATAACGGGCGGGCGCTGTCGCTTTACGATCTGGGGCGGACCGCGCTGGCGCAGCGGCTCGGGCTCATCGCCGTACTGCGGCGCGAAGGCTGGGGCATGACGGTTGCGGGGACAAGCACACGCTTTCGCCGTCGCATCCGCGGGTTCGAGCGGTTCGAGATGCGCAGCAGACTGACCTGCTGGGACGACAGGTTCATCTATCTGGAACAGAGCATGTGGAAGGGCAACGGAGAATGTGCAAGCCACGTGCTCTACCGCACAGCACTGACCGATGCGAAGGGGTTAATCCCGCCGCCGCGCATCCTTGCAGCCATGGGTCGGGCGGACACATCGCCCCCCATGCCGGATTGGGTCGCCCGCTGGGTCGCAGCGGAGGCCGACAGGGCGTGGCCGCCGATGCAGATGCAAAGCTGACGCCAAAGGTCAGTGCTTCATCGCGTCGATGACCTCAGACACCCGCGCGGCTTGGTTGTCGTCACGTTCGTGCTGCAATCATTGCTTGCAGCAACGCGGTGCCCCTGCTCTACCTTTCCGCAACGGCGGGAGGGCAGAAAGAATGGGCACGGTCAAACAGCGTATCTGGGGCTGGTATTTCTTCGATTGGGCCAGTCAGCCCTACAATACCCTGCTCTTGACCTTCATTTTCGGCCCCTACTTCGCGCAAACGGCGACGACCGCGCTGATCGAAAACGGCATGGAACCCGGTGCGGCAAAGGCGCAGGCGCAGGCCTACTGGGGCTACGGGCTGACAGTCGCGGGTGTGCTGATCGCGGTGCTGGCGCCCATCCTCGGCGCGGTGGCCGATTCCTCCGGCAGGCGGTTGCCATGGATCTGGCTCTTCTCGGCGCTCTACGTGGTGGGTTCCGCCGGGCTATGGTGGACAGCGCCGCAGAGCTTTTCCGTCCCCTTGGCGCTCCTGTTCTTCGGCATTGGGTTGATCGGGATGGAATTTGCCACGATCTTCACCAATTCCTATCTGCCGGAACTGCACCCCGACCCTGCCGAGCGCGGTCGCATATCAGGCTCCGGCTGGGCATTCGGCTATGCGGGTGGCGTGCTGGCGCTGATCGTGATGATCGCGCTTTTTCAGGCAACGCCATCGGGGGTGACGATGGCAGGGCTTCCCCCGCTATTCGGGCTGGACCCGGAGACCGGCGCCGATACCCGTATCGTCGGCCCCTTCACCGCCGTCTGGTACGTGATATTCATGATCCCCTTCTTCCTCTATATCCGCGACCAGCCGGCGCCTGCGGCGGCGCGCTACCGGGTGGGTCANGGGNTNCNGGATGTCCGGCAGGGGGGAGCCTTCGGGCAGTGCAATGCCCAGTACCGAAACGGGCGTGAGCGAAATGATCAGGCAGCCGGTGAGGATCAGAACGACACAGCAGAAGACGATCACGGGCATCGGCCCCACGCGCCGATCCACCCGGCCGCCCACCCAGCAGAATACCGCGCCGGAAATCGCGGCAAGGATGCCGAAGATGCCGATATCGATGATAGACCATTCCAGCACGCCGAGAGCATAGATACCGCCGAAGGTATACATCCCGTTGAGCGCATCGCGGTAGAACATGGAGGAACCGAGATAGGCCATTAGCGACGGGTGGCGGGGCAACCGCCGCAGGGTACGGACCAGATCGCGCAACCCCTGACCCACCCGGTAGCGCGCCGCCGCAGGCGCCGGCTGGTCGCGGATATAGAGGAAGAAGGGGATCATGAATATCACGTACCAGACGGCGGTGAAGGGGCCGACGATACGGGTATCGGCGCCGGTCTCCGGGTCCAGCCCGAATAGCGGGGGAAGCCCTGCCATCGTCACCCCCGATGGCGTTGCCTGAAAAAGCGCGATCATCACGATCAGCGCCAGCACGC
>NZ_LWGH01000500.1:0-7793 GCF_001635395.1 Sulfitobacter sp. HI0129
ATAACCGTCACGCTCTTCGGTGAGCTGGGCGTTGACCGCCTGTACGCGCATGTCGACATATCCGCGCGCCAGATAGAAATCGCGCAGCAATTGCTTGTCCAGCTCCACCCGGTCGGGGATGAACGTGTCCCGGCGGACCAGACGGCGGAAGAGCCCGGCCTGCTTGGTGCCCAGCACCCGCCGCAACCGGCTGTCCGAATAGACGCGGTTGCCGACGAAGCTGATCCGCTCGATCTCCACGTTGTCGCCTTCGAAGATCTCGAACACAAGATCGACGCGGTTCTGATCCCGGCGAATGATCCGGGGCTGCACGCGCGCGGCGATGCGGCCATCGTTGCTATAGGCTTCGGCGATGGCGGCGGCGTCCTGTTCGGCAAGCGTCGGATTGAAAACGCGCTGCTCGTCGGAGGAGACGAGTTCGGCCAGCGTTTCGTCGTCGATCCGGGCGTTGCCCTCGAAGCTGACCTGATTGAGCGTCGGCAACTCGACGACCGTGATCGCCAGCGTATTGCCGCGCGGTTCAATGGCCACGGATTCGAAGAGGCCGGTGTTCTGGAGACGCTGGTAGGCGTCGTTCAACTGGCCGGCTGAAATCGCCTGCCCCCGCCGCAGGCCAGCGCGCGCGATGATCGCACTGTCGCCGATGCGCTGGTTACCGTCGATCACGACGGTATCGAACCGGTATTCCTGCGCTGTCGCCTGCGCCCCGGGAAGGAGCCAAGCCACCGAAATCATGACCGAAAGGGAAATCCCCTTCGCAGTCGTCGTGAAACCGTCGAAGTTCGTCCGGCCGGAGGGTTTTTCCCCCTCGTTCCTCAGTCCCATCGTACCGCCCAATCTCAAGAGGTCATTTGGCGTACTGAGTACCGAGATTGGCTTGGCTTGTCAAAAGCAAGCGGGACGAAAAAGATCACCAGATCCTGCGGCGGGCGGCGATAGCCCCCCATTATGCTGTGGATAAGATGGCGGGATGCCGCTCAGAGCGAACCGAGCCAGGACCCGGCCAGAAGTGCCGCGGCGATCGCACCCGTATAGAGCGCGCGGTCCCAGTTCAGATCCATCAGCAGGCTCAGGCCACGATAGGATGTTTGAATCGTCTGCATGGTGCACTCCTCATGTCTAACCGTCAGAATGACAGTCGATTGAGGCGCGAGTTTGACGAATTGTGGCAAATCCGGGGCAAAACGCTCAGGGGCAGAAGACGTCGTTGTAAAGCGCAAATACCATCAGCGTCAGGACCAGCGCGATGCCGATGCTCATCAACACCCGCAGCGCGGCATCGCTGGGGGGTTTCCGGGCGACGGCCTCATAGGCGTAGAAAACCAGATGCCCCCCGTCGAGCGCGGGAATGGGGAAGAGGTTGAGCATCCCCACCGCGGTGCTCAGCACAGCGATGAAATTGATGAAGGAAGTCGCACCCTGGCTCGCCATCGCGCCGGAGGTCTGGGCGATGCCCACCGGCCCCGACAGATTGCAGGTGCTGATATTGCCGATGATCATCTGCTTCAGTCCGGCGAAGGACCCTTCGATGATGCGCCACATGTTGCGCGCGCCCCCCACCAAGGCCTCCCCCATGCCGGGAGTTTCCGTGGCGGGGCGGAACGCCATGTCGCTCACGATACCGATGCGCAGGTTGTTGGCGAAACTGCCGTCCGCCTGCGGCTCATCCGTGGAACGCGGCGTCAGGGTGAAGGGCAGCGTCTGGCCCTTGCGCCAGACCGACAGCTCCAGCGTCGCGCCGCCCGACGCCTCGACCCGGTCCTTGAGCTGGTCGAAGGCGTGGATGGGCGTGCCGTCCACCTCGACGATCACGTCGCCGGGCCGCAGCCCAGCTTCATAGGCGGCCGATTGCGGCACCACCTGCCCGACGAGGGGCGGCAAAAGGTTGGGCCCTTCGACGGTGAGGCGCTGATCCCCCCGGAGCACATCGTATTCGAGCACCCGCGCATCGGGCAAATCGGTCAGAAAGGCGCGGTAAGCCTCCCGGTCCGAAGTGGCCGGGATGGGCTCACCGTTGATCCCCGCAATGACATCGCCGGTCATCAATCCCTGCGGGACAAGCGGCATGTCGTGCAATTCGCCCACGGTCAAGGGCTCGCGCGGCGTGCCCGATACCAAGGCGATCCCGGCGAATATCAGGATCGACAGGACGAAGTTGAAGACCGGCCCCGCCGCCACGGTCAGGGTGCGCGCCCAGAGCGGCGCACCATGCATCGTATGGCGCAGCTTGTCGGGATCCTCGGCCAGTGCGGCAATCGCCACCTCGTCCTTGCCCGAGGCCGCGTCCGCATCGCCCGCGAATTTGACGTAACCGCCAAAGGGCAGCGCCGCGACCTGCCAGCGGGTGCCCCGCTTGTCATGGCGCGAAAACAGGACAGGGCCGAAGCCAAGGCTGAAGACATCCGCCTGGATGCCGCACCAGCGACCGACGATGTAATGCCCGTATTCGTGAATCGCGACGATGACCGACAGGGCCACGACAAAGGCAACCAAGGTCCAGATCAGGCTGCCGAATTGCGGCGCCAGCGAAAAAATGTCCAAAACTACCCTGCCTTCTTGTCGGTCGCGGCTTTGGCCGCCTGCCGTGCCAGATGGTCGATCCGGATCACGTTATCAAGTGTCATATCGGCCGTGGTCAGTCCCGGCTCGGCGGCGAGCGCCTCCATCACCTGTTCGACCACGGCCGCCATTTGGGTGAACCGCAGCCTGCGATCCAGAAAACCGTCGAGCGCGCTTTCCTTTGCCGCGTTGAAGACCGCGCCCGTCAGACCGCCTGCGGCCATCACCTCCCGCGCGAGGCGCAGGGCTGGCCAGCGCTTTTCATCCGGGGTGCGGAACTCAAGCGTGCCGATTTTCGCAAGGTCGAGCCGCTCCACCGGCAGGGCTGCGCGCTGGGGATGGTTCAGGGCGTAGCCGATGGCGTGCCGCATGTCCGCAGGGCCGAGATGGGCCATGATCCCCCCGTCGCGGAAACCGACCAGCGCGTGCACCAGCGATTGCGGATGTACGAGTACCTCGATCGCGTCGGGCGCGATGCCGAAGAATTCCCGTGTTTCGATGATTTCCATGGCCTTGTTGAACATCGACGCGGAATCGATGGTGATGCGCTGGCCCATGTCCCAGTTGGGGTGGTCCGAGGCCTGCTCCGGCGTGGCGTCTGCCAGTTTCTCCAACGGCCAGTCGCGGAAGGCCCCGCCGCTGGCGGTGATGATGATGCGTTCGACCGCCCCCATATCCTCGCCCACGAGGGCCTGGAAAATGGCGGAATGCTCGCTGTCCACCGGCAGGATCGTGGCCCCGTGCCGGGTCGCTGTTTCCAGCATGAGCGCACCGGCGCAGACAAGCGATTCCTTGTTGGCCAGCGCCAGCGTCGTGCCCTGTTCGAGCGCGGCCAGCCCGGGTGCGAGACCGGCGGCCCCCACAATGGCGGACATGACCCAGTCCGCCGGGCGGCTGGCGGCTTCGCGAATGGCCCCGGCCCCCGCTGCGGCTTCCGTGCCGCTGCCTGCAAGCGCGTCGCGCAGGTCGGGCAGCAGGTCTTCGCGGGCGGTCACGGCCACCTCGGCCCCCAGCGCGCGGGCATCGGCGGCAAGCTGCGCGATATTGCCCGCGCCGGTCAGCGCCACCACCTGATAGGCCGCGGGATCACGGCGGACGAGGTCGATCGTGCTTTGCCCGATGGACCCGGTCGCACCCAGAATTGAAATGCGTCGCGGCATCAGAGTCCGGGCGGGAAGCCGATGAACTGACCGATGATCAGCAGAAACACCGATGCCCCCAACATCCCGTCGAAGCGGTCCAGCAGGCCCCCGTGCCCGGGAATGAGCGCCGAGGAATCCTTGACGCCCATGCGCCGCTTTACCCCGGATTCAGCCATGTCGCCCATCTGGGAGGCCATGGAAACCGCGATGGAAATACCGATCAGCTGCAGCCCGACCCCGGTATTGAGCGAGAATAGCGCGCCGATCAGGGCGGCCCCCACCCAGCCCGCCGCCGTGCCGGACCATGTCTTCTTGGGGCTGACGCGGGGCCAGAACTTCGGCCCGCCGATGGCCCGGCCCGCGAAATAGCCCACCACGTCCGTCGTCACGACCACCAGCACCAGCCACATCAGCCAGCCGAACCCCAGTTCATCGCGGATCTGCACGATGCCAAAGCCCGCCAGAAGGATCATGACGGTGAAAACCATGAAGATCGTGCGATGCCTGGCAAGCTGGCCGAAACCCACCATCGCAGGGGCCAGCAGCACCGGCAGCGCAAAGCCCACCGGCAGGTAGAAAGCGGCAAGCAGGGCCGCCCCGGTCAACCCGCCCATCTGCAACTGCGCACCCCGTTCGCCGGGGCGCAGCATGCCGACCAGTTCCCAGACCATCAGCCCGCAGATCAGCGCCACCAGCAGGTGAAAGACAAGTCCGCCGAACCAGATGCCCAAGAGTCCCGCCACGACCATCGCGGCCCCCGACCCCATGCGCGTGGCCAGATCCGCCCACCGTTCCGTCTTTGCCGCCATCAATCGTTCCCCTATCGCTTGACCCCGCCGAAGCGGCGGTCGCGCTGGCCGTAGTCACGGCAGAGCAGGTGAAACTCCTCCTTCGTGAAGTCGGGCCAGAGCGTATCGATGAATTCGTACTCCGCATAGGCCGACTGCCAGAGCAGAAAGTTGGAGATGCGCGCCTCTCCGCTGGTGCGGATCACCAGATCGGGATCGGGCAGCACTCGCGTGTCGAGATAGCGCGGCAGGGTCTCCTCATCCACGGCGGAGGGGTCGAGCCGGCCTTCGGCCACGTCCTGCGCGAGCCGCTTGGTCGCTCGGGCCACCTCATCCCGACCGCCGTAGTTCAGCGCGATGGTCAGGTTGACGCGGCTGTTTCCGGCGGTGGCCTCTTCGAGTTCGTTCATCAGCCGGATGAGCTTTGCATCGAGCTGCACCCGGTCGCCGATGAATCGCACCCGCGCCCCGAATTCGCTGAGCGCGCGGGTCTCCTTGGCGATGTAGCGGCGAAAGAGGCTCATCAACCCGGCGACTTCTACCTGTGTGCGTTTCCAGTTCTCGGTCGAGAAGGCAAAAATCGTCAGGAATTCGACACCGATATCCGGGCAGGCCTCGACGATCTCGCGGACGCGCTTGGCACCCGCATGATGGCCGAATAGGCGCGGACGGCCGCGCTGGGTCGCCCAGCGGCCATTGCCGTCCATGATGATCGCGACATGACGCGGCCCCCCCGGAACACGTTCGATCGTAGTGTCGGCGGCGGTGGACATTGATGGGTCTCCGGCGAGTTGGCTGACGCGGCCCCGTCAGTGAGTTGTGCTGTTTTTCGGGTCTTTCCGCCTTCTTCGGGAAAGGCGTCAGACCTGCATGATCTCCGCCTGTTTGGTTTCGAGCTGGTCATCCACCGCCTTGATGAAGCGGTTGGTGATTTCCTGCATCTCGCCTTCCCAGATCTTCTGGTCGTCTTCGCTCATCCCGTCGGCCTTGGCCTTCTTGATCTTGTCCATCCCGTCCCGGCGAATGTTGCGGATCGAAACGCGGGCATGTTCGGCATATTGGCCCGCCACCTTCGAAAGCTGGGCGCGGCGTTCTTCGTTCAGCTCGGGGATCGGCAACATGATGATCGTGCCGTTGAGCTGCGGATTGATGCCCAGACCGCTTTCACGGATAGCCTTTTCCACCTTGCCGACCAGGCCCTTGTCCCAGACGTTGATGGTGACCATCCGCGGCTCCGGCACGTTGACCGTGCCGACCTGGTTGATCGGTGTCTTCTGGCCATAGGCTTCCACCATGACGGGTTCCAGCATCGAGGCAGAGGCGCGGCCCGTGCGCAGCGAAGCGAATTCCGTCCGCAGTGCCGCAATCGCGCCCTCCATCCGGCGTTCGATGTCGTCTGTATCCAGCATAAAATCGTCTGACATGGTTTTCCGTTCTCACTCGTCGCTCGTTCCGGCCCGGGGCCGCCTGCCGGTTTGTATAGATCATGCGCCGGTGTGATTACCAGCATGTTTGCCGGTGGGCCGGGCGCCTGCCGCGGGGTCAGCCCTGAACGCGGGTATAGGTCCCCTCGCCCGCAAGGATCCCCTTGAACCCGCCGGGCTCATCCAGCGAAAAGACGATGATCGGCAGGTTGTTGTCGCGCGCCAGCGCGATGGCAGAGGCATCCATGACACCCAGGCGCTTTTGCAGGACGTCGTCGTAGCTGACCGTGTCGTAGCGCTTGGCGTCGTCGTGCTTGGCCGGATCCTTGTCATAGACGCCGTCGACCTTGGTGCCCTTGAAAATCGCCTCGCAGGACATTTCGTTCGCGCGCAGCGTGGCGGCGGTATCGGTGGTGAAATAGGGGTTGCCCGTGCCGGCGGCAAAGATGCAGACCCGCTTCTTTTCCAGATGGCGTACGGCGCGGCGGCGGA
Source organism: Sulfitobacter sp. HI0129 (assembly GCF_001635395.1). Taxonomy (NCBI): domain Bacteria; kingdom Pseudomonadati; phylum Pseudomonadota; class Alphaproteobacteria; order Rhodobacterales; family Roseobacteraceae; genus Sulfitobacter; species Sulfitobacter sp. HI0129. Next base: position 6,406 of record NZ_LWGH01000500.1, read on the forward strand.
TATAGGGCTCCGCCACTTCGTTCATCGTGATCGCGCTGATGACGCGCGTGTGGATCTTGAGGCTTTCCAAAGCGGATTGCATCGCCAGCGCGTTCATCACCGTGGCGAGCATGCCCATGTAATCGGCGGTGGTCCGTTCCATACCCTGCGCGGAGCCCTGAAGCCCGCGAAAGATGTTGCCGCCGCCGATGACCATGCAGATTTCCACGCCCATCTCATGCACGCTCTGCACTTCGCGGGCGATGCGTTCCACGGTCGGCGGATGGAGCCCGTAGCCCTGATCGCCCATCAACGCCTCCCCCGAGATCTTCAGCATCACCCGTTTGAAGGTCGTCTGGGGGGCATCTTGTGGCATGGGGAAACCTTTCAGGGGGGTGCGGCGCGGCACCTGATTTGTATTTCGGCGCAAAATGTCGCAAATGCGCGAAAGGATCAATCCGTACCGGAGGGCCTTCGCGCCATGTCGTCGCCTTTCGACCCAGAAACGCTGAAGCGGCTCGATCCCGCCCGCCCGGTGCTCATCGCCGGGCCTACGGCCTCCGGCAAATCCGGGCTGGCCCTGCGCATCGCCGAAGAGGCGGGCGGCACCGTGATCAACGCCGACGCGAGCCAGGTCTACGACTGCTGGCGGGTGATCACCGCGCGCCCCTCGCGGCAAGAGGAGACCCGCGCGCCCCATGCGCTTTACGGTCATGTCCCTGCGACCACAGTCTATTCCGCCGGCGAATGGCTGCGCGATCTGGCCCCGCTGCTGAGGGGCGGGTCCCGGCCCATCGTGGTCGGCGGCACGGGGCTTTACTTCGCGGCCCTCACCGAAGGGCTGGCGGAGATCCCGCCCATCCCGCCGAAGGTTCGCGAGGAAGCCGATGCGCGCACGCTGCCCCAGTTGCAGTCCGATCTCGATGGGCGGACATCCGCGCGGATCGATCTGGCCAACCGGGCGCGGGTCCAGCGGGCGTGGGAGGTGCAGCGGGGCACGGGGCGCGCCTTGGCGGATTGGCAGGACGATACCGGCCCGCCGCTGCTGCCGTTGGAAAACTGCCTGCCGCTAGTACTGGACGCGGACCGAGACTGGCTCAACACGCGGATCGCGCGGCGCTTTGACGCGATGTTGGCCGAAGGCGCGCTGGAAGAGGCAGAGGCGGTACGCCCGTCATATGACCCCGCCCTGCCCGCGCATCGCGCCATCGGCGTGCCCGAACTCATGGCGCATCTGGAGGGGCGGCTGACGCTGGAGGCCGCGCGCGACGCCGCCGTGATCGCCACCCGGCGCTATGCCAAACGGCAACGTACATGGGGTCGGCTCCGAAGGCACCCTCGCCTATTCCACCGCGATCGAACTGAAGCTGTCGCCGCTGATCCCCGAAAAGGTGCTGGGCGTCTGCCAC
>NZ_LWGH01000501.1:0-3886 GCF_001635395.1 Sulfitobacter sp. HI0129
CGCGGGATTGGCTTCGAACGACAGGAGTGCTGCGGGCCGCGCGTTATGCGCGATCACCCCGCCCACCACGCCGAGGCCTGCGCCCATCTCCAGCACGCGGTCGTCGGGGCCGATGACGGCCAGGGCACCGGCAATCTCGTCGCCCTCATACCTTGCGGCGTTGATCCGTTCGATCCGGGTTTCGTTCAGGAACGGCGAGGCGGGCACCCTGACCCCGCAGCACACCGCGGCGATTTTCTGCTCCGCCATTCTGCCCACGCGATTATCGTTATGTTTAGTGTGATGATACTCCGCACCTGACGCCCCACCAAACGGTTTGGAACGCCACGCGGGCGGGCATGGCCCAAAGGACACAGCCGGGCCCCGGGCCCCGTGCCATCCGGGCCTACTGGACCTTGCGAGCGCGCTGGTGCATATATCCACCAACTGGATCGGAGAGAGACATGGGCATCCTGAACACCCTTCTGCGTGCGGCCACATGGTGGAACGGGCAGACGCTGAACACCCAGCTTTTCACGTGGCGTAAAGGGGCCAAGGTGGGCGAGGATGCCCAAGGCAATATCTATTACCGCAACGCAGACGACAGCCGCCGCTGGGTGATCTACAATGGTGAGGCCGAAGCCAGCCGCGTGAGCCCCGAATGGCACGGCTGGCTGCACCGCACATGGGATGAGCCGCCCAGCGAAAAGCCGCTGGTGCATAAGGCGTGGGAAAAGCCCCATATCGAGAACCTGACAGGCACGGCGCTGGCCTATGCGCCTGCGGGGTCCATCCGGCGCGAACATCCCGCCGACCGGTCCGACTACGAGGCGTGGAGCCCCGAGTAACATGCGCGAGGATCTTACAGAAGTCCTGACAGGCGCGGTCGTGCTGGCGGCGGCACTGGGCTTCGGCATCTACGCGGCGCAGGCCGCCGGGCTGGGCCGCGACAGCGGCAACTATCCGCTCCATGCCAGTTTCCGCAGCCTCGAAGGTGTCGCCGTGGGCACCGACCTTCGGCTTGCAGGGGTGCGGATCGGGCAGGTCAGCGATGTCTCCCTCAACACCGAGACATTTCGCGCCGATACCACCGTGCGCATTCGCGACGGGGTGGCCATCCCGGATGACAGCGCCATCGTCGTCGCCTCCGAAGGGCTGCTGGGCGGCAATTTCATCGAGATCGTGCCCGGCGGGTCGCCCTTCGACCTTGAGCCGGGGGATGTCTTTACCGATACGCAGGGCTCCGTCAGCCTGATTTCGCTGCTGCTCAAATTCGTATCGGGACAGGGGAGCGACGAATGAGGCGCCGGGCCATATCTTTCCTCTGCCTGCTATTGGCGGGAGCCCCGGCGGCCGAGGCGCAGGAGGTCACTTCGGCCCCCGGCGGCGTGCTGCGCGCGCTCGACAAGATATCGGGCCACACCACCGATATCGAGATGCGCACCGGCGGTGCCACGCGGCTCGGCCAGCTTGAGATTGTGATGAACGATTGCCGCTATCCGGTCGGAAACCCGGCTGGCAACGCGTATGCGGAACTGAGCATCGCCGAAGACGGTGAGCGTATTCCGCTGTTTCAGGGCTGGATGATCGCCTCCGCCCCGGCGCTGAGCGCGCTGGAGCATCCGCGCTACGATGTCTGGGTCATACGCTGCACCACATCCTGAAGGGTGGCGCGCGGTGGTGCGGTGAATGATGCATTCCGCGTGATCGCGTCGGCCAGTCGTTCGCGGTAGTCGTCCCGCGAAATCTCCACGCCGCCCAGCGATTGCAAATGTTCGGTCAGGAACTGCGTGTCAAAGAGGGTATATCCACCCCGCTCAAGCCGGTCGACCAGACAGGCGAGCGCGGTTTTCGATCCGTTGGTCCGGTTGGAAAACATGCTTTCGCCGAAAAAGGCACCCCCGAGGGACACGCCATAGACCCCCCCGGCGAGGGTGGCGCCGTCCCAGACCTCGACCGAGTGGGCCTGACCCATCTCATGCAGCTGACCATAGAGCCGCGCGATGCGATCGTTGATCCATGTATCGGTGCGCGCGGCGCATCCCTGAACCACGTCGTCGAAGGCCCGGTCGATGGTCGTCGTCCAGTCGCTGCGGCGCATGAAGCGCGCAAGTGACCGGGACAGATGGAAACCGTCTACCGGGATGATCCCCCGCCGCCGTGGATCGACCCAGAAGATATCCGGATCGTCACGGTGTTCGGCCATCGGGAAAATGCCGATGGAATAGGCATGGAGCAAAAGGTCCGGCGTCAGGTCCGACATCGCGGGGTTTCAGCCGTGATCAGGCATCGCCAAGATGCGTCTCCAGCCAGTGTTCGAGCCAGTGAATGTTGTAATCCCCGGACAGGATATCCGGTTCCTGCAGCAGCGCATTGAAGAGCGGCACCGTGGTATCAACACCGTCGACGATCAGTTCGCCCAAGGCGCGATTTAGCCGTGCCAGTGCTTCGGGGCGGTCGCGTCCATGCACGATCAGCTTGCCGATCAGGCTGTCGTAATAGGGGGGGATGCGGTAGCCGTCATAAAGCGCGCTGTCCATCCGCACGCCGAGGCCACCGGGTGCGTGATACTGCGTGATCCGGCCCGGGCAGGGCGAGAAGTTCGGCAGTTTCTCCGCATTGATCCGGACCTCGATCGCATGGCCGTTGATGCGCAGATCCTCCTGCTCGAAAGACATGGGCAGACCTGCCGCAACGCGGATCTGTTCGCGCACGAGGTCGACGCCGAAGATGCCTTCGGTCACCGGGTGTTCCACCTGCAGGCGGGTGTTCATCTCGATGAAATAGAACTCGCCGTTCTCGTAGAGGAACTCGATGGTGCCCGCGCCGATGTAGTTGATGTTGGCCATGGCCTCGGCACAGGTCTTCCCGATGCGCGCGCGTTCCTCTTCGCTGATCGCGGGGCCGGGGGCCTCTTCGAAGACCTTCTGGTGCCGGCGCTGAAGCGAACAGTCCCGCTCGCCCAGATGAACGGCGCGGCCCTTGCCGTCGCCGAAGACCTGAATTTCGATGTGGCGCGGCGTGGTCAGGTATTTTTCAATATAGACTTCGTCATTGCCGAAGTTGCTTTTGCCTTCGGCGCGGGCCGTCATGAAGGCGCGCTCCATCTCGGCTGCCGACTGGGCGACCTTCATGCCCTTGCCGCCACCGCCCGCGGTGGCCTTGATGATGACCGGATAGCCCATCTCTTCGCCAAGCTTCTTGGCCTCTTCGAGGTTGGCGACACCGCCCTCGGAGCCGGGCACGCAGGGAACACCGAGCTTTTTCATCGTGTCCTTGGCGGTGATCTTGTCGCCCATGATGCGGATATGTTCCGCCGTGGGTCCGATGAAGGTCAGGCCGTGATCTTCGACCACCTGCACGAAGCCAGCGTTTTCCGAAAGGAAGCCGTATCCGGGGTGAATGGCCTCGGCGCCGGTGATCTCGCAGGCGGCGATGATCGCCGGGATCGACAAGTAGGACTGCTGGCTGGAGGGCGGCCCGATGCAGACGCTTTCATCGGCCATGCGGACATGCATGGCGTCGCTGTCGGCGGTGGAATGGACCGCAACCGATCCGATGCCCATTTCGCGGGCGGCGCGGATGACGCGCAGGGCGATTTCGCCCCGGTTCGCGACGAGTATCTTGCTGAACATGCGCCGCGCCCTATTCGAGGATCACGAGCGGCGCGCCGAATTCCACGGCGTCCCCGTCGGCGACAAGGATGCGCTTCACGGTGCCTGCGCGGGGGGCCGGAATGTGGTTCATGGTCTTCATCGCCTCGACGATGAGCAGGGTATCGCCTTCGGAGACACTGGTGCCGACGGAGATGAAGGCCGGCGCGCCGGGTTCGGCCTGCATGTAGACGGTGCCCACCATGGGCGAGGGGACTGCGCCCGGATGATCGGCAGGGTCGGAAATCGCCTGG
>NZ_LWGH01000502.1:0-3635 GCF_001635395.1 Sulfitobacter sp. HI0129
TCGGCACCAGCGAGGAAAAGGTCACCCCCATCTCTGCGATCGTCCGCAGGCAAAGCGCCGCGTCGAAGCTGGGGCGGGAGAATATCGTGACGCAGCCCCCGATATAGAGAAAGGCGGTGAAGAAGTTCAGCGAATTGGCATGGCACATGGGCATGACGAGTAGCGCATCGTCCCGCCGTGCGAGGCCAAGTTCGATCTGGGTCATGAGTGCCAGCATCGCCATGCCCCGGTGGCTGCGGATGGCGCCCTTGGGGTTGCCGGTCGTGCCAGAGGTATACATCAGGCACCAGGTATCGTTGGGTGCTACGGCGGCGTCGGGCTCCGCCTCGGGGGCGCTGCCAATGAGATCCTCGTAGCCTTTCCAACCCGCGCGTTCCTGTCCGATCGCGATGAAGCGCGTATCCGGCAGAACCACCGCACCGCGCAGGTGATCCGCCACCTCGGCCAGCGCATCCTCGGCGATGATGGCGGCGACCGAGCAATCCTCGCAGATGAAACGTGCCTCGGGTCCCGTCAGGCGGAAATTCACCGGCACGGCGACCAGCCCCGCCTTGGCGACGGCGGCATAGATCTCCGCCCATTCTACGCGGTTGTAGGCCAACACCGCCACCCGGTCGCCCGGGGCGAGCCCGAGGCCCAGCAATCCGTTCGCGAGCTGGCACGCGCGCCTGTTCCATTCCGCGAAGCTCATCTGGCGTTCAAGATCGCGCGCCCCGATGCGGTCGGGCTGGAGCCGTGCCTGCGCCGTCAGCATCTGGCCGATGGTCAATAGCGCAGTCACGGGAACCTCACGCGGGCAGGGGCGTCCGGCGCCAGCGCGCCGGGCCGGTCTGGTGAACGGAATTGCCCTGCGTATCGACCGCCACGGTCACGGGCATGTCTTCCACCCGCAGGCGGTAGATCGCCTCCATCCCGAGGTCCTTGAACGCGACGGGTTCGGCTTCGCGGATTGCTTTCGACACGAGGTAGGCCGCCCCACCCACCGCGATGAGGTATGCGGCTCCGTGGCGTTTGATCGCCTCGATCGCCGCAGGCCCACGCTCGGCCTTTCCGATCATCAGCTTCAAGCCGGTCTGGCCAAGCACACGGTCGGTGAACTTGTCCATGCGGGTTGCCGTTGTAGGGCCCGCGGGGCCGATCACCTCGTCGCCGACAGCGTCGACCGGCCCCACGTAGTAGATCGCCCGCCCTGCAAGATCGACGGGCAGCGGTTCGGACCTGTCCAGCATCTCGACCATGCGTTTGTGCGCCGCGTCCCGCCCGGTATAGAGCGTTCCGTTCAACAGCAGGGTTTCGCCGGGGGTGAGCGATGCGACCACATCGTCGGTGAGTGTATCGAGGTCGATCCGCCGCGCGCCCGATCCGGCCATGTCCAGCAGAATTTCGGGCCAGAGTGACAGGTCGGGCGGCGTGAGCCGGGCAGGCCCCGAGCCGTCGAGGGTGAATTTCACGTGCCGGGTGGCGGCGCAATTGGGGATCAACCCGACCGGAAGGCTGGCCGCATGGGTCGGGAAACTGCGAACCTTGACGTCCAGTACCGCCGTGATCCCGCCAAGACCCTGCGCCCCGATGCCAAGCGCGTTGATCCGTTCGTAAAGCTCCAGCCGCAATTCCTCCGTCCGGTCGGCGGGGCCACGGCGACGAAGCTCAGCCATATCGATGGGATCGTTCAGCGCCTTCTTGGCCAGCGCCATCGCCTTGTCCGCCGAACCGCCGATCCCAAGGCCGAGGATCCCGGGCGGGCACCAGCCTGCGCCCAGGCCTTCCACCGTTTTAACCACCCAGTCGGCGATCGAATCCGAAGGGTTCAGAACGGCAAAACGGGCCTTGTTCTCGGACCCGCCCCCCTTGGCGGAGACATGAACGGTGACGTCATTGCCCGCGACGATTTCCGTCGACAGCATCGCGGGGGTGTTGTCGCCCGAGTTCTTGCGGCTGCCCAGGGGGTCGACGACCACCGAGGCGCGAAGGGGGTTTTCATCCAGCAGATAGGCGCGGCGGACGCCTTCGTCGATCACCTCCTGCAGGGGCCGCGACAGCTCGAGCCGCGCGTCCTGACCGATGGACAAGAAGACATTGGCGGTCCCGGTGTCCTGACAGATCGGGCGGCGGCCTAGTGCGGCCATGCGCGAGTTGACGAGGATCTGCGCCATGGCGGCCTTGGCGCCCTGGCTTTCCTCACGCTCCCATGCGGCGGCCATGGCGGCGATGAAATCCGGCGGGTGATAGTAGGAGACATATTGCAGCGCGTCTGCAACGCTCTCGATGAGGTCCGCTTCGCGGATCACGGCCATCTGTCTCACTCCTCTATCTGGCGCACTACGTCGGTCACGCTGCCGTCGCGATATTCCGATACGGCGACCACGCGGCCAGCGGCACGCGGCGGTGTGGGCCGCGAGGCGGCAGAGCGGGCCTTTTCGATCAGCGCTTCGATTCCCACCACCGGCAGGCCAGCTTTTTTCAGGCGATCACCAAGGTCGCCCCGCAGCGGGTTCACCGCGATACCGGCATCGGTCACGACAACATCGACCGTGGCACCGGGAGTCGTCAAGGTGCCGACCGTCGGCACGATCTTGGCAAAGCCCGCCGCCGTCAGCCGGGTGGTGACAATCGTGAGCTTTGCGCCCGCGGCAGTATCGGCATGCCCGCCCGATCCGCCGATGATCGCGCCGCCCGCCTTGGTGGTGACGTTGACGTTGAAGTCGCGGTCGATCTCGGTCGCGCCGAGCACTACCGCATCCACCCGGTCGACCACGGCGCCCCCCAGATGCGGGGCTGCATAGGTCGCCGCCGACATTGCCTGATGCCGCAGGTCGTGCTGATAGGACCGAACGGCGGCGAGGTCGAAACACTGCACGTCCATCAGGCTGCGGAAGAGGCCGGCGTTCAACATTTCCACGTGGAACCCGGTGATCCCCCCCGAGCAGAAGGAACCCGTGACGCTCCGATTGGCCATTTCGCGGCCAACGGCGGCGGCAGTGGCCAGCGAAATGCCGCCCGCCCCGGTCTGGAACGAAAAGCCCTCCGCCAGCAGGCCTGAGGCGGAGATGACGGCAGCCGCGTTCCCGGCGATGCCGAGGCTCACCGCGTCCTCCGCTGGGCGGGTCGTGCCCGAGGCGATGCCGCCCGGATCGCCGATGCGCTCGACCGCGACCACGAAATCCACCTTGCCCTGCGGGATGTCCACGGGCAGCGCCGGAAAGGGCAGGAGGCTGTCGGTCACCGCCACCACGCGGCGGGCCACCTCAACGTCGGTCAGCGGATAGCCGAGGGTGCCGCAGGCGGTTTTGCCCGCACGGCCCGAGATATTCCCCAGATCGTCCGCAGCGGGGGCGGCGACAAAAGCGGCGTCTACAACCAGTTCCCCCATGTCCAGCGCCCGTGCCCGCCCCCCGTGGGTACGCAGCACCACCGGTTCGGGCAGGGCGCCCCGGGCCACGGCATCGCCCACGGGGCCGGAAATGAAGTTGGCCGAGATTCTGCTGACGGTGCCGTTGCGAATATGCCCGATCAACGGGGCATGCGCCGGAAAGATCGAGGTCGCCGCCACGTGCAGATCTTTCAGCCCGCGCCGGGCCAATGCCTCCAACACGAGGTTCAGCACGCCGTCGCCATTGCGCAGATGGTGGTGGAAC
>NZ_LWGH01000503.1:0-2632 GCF_001635395.1 Sulfitobacter sp. HI0129
GAAAAGCTGCGGCACGGAGATTTCCAGCCCGCCCGCCAGCTTCTTCAGCGCGTCGTAGGTGGGGGACATCTGGCCATTTTCGATCTTGCTGAGGGTGGACCGCGCCATGCCTGCCTGCCGCGCAGCCTGTTCCAGCGTCCAGCCGCGGCCCTTGCGCAGGTCCCGCACCCGCGCCCCGAGGTCGAGCGGCGGCACCTGCTCCACCTCTCCGTTGCCACGGGACAACTGTATCAATGAGGATTGCGGCAGATCGGACATGGCAGCGGCTATAGCGTCCCGCCCGGGCGCTTGCAACGGCGACGCCCCCGGGCTAGCCAGTCGCGATGCTGTCTATCACCGACAATGGCGGGTTTTCCGCCCCGCCCGCGCACTTCAACATGGCGGCCCATGTGCTGCGCCATGCCGCCGCACTGCCCGACAAGACCGCACTGCGGATTCTCTCCTCCGAAGGCGGCGAAAGCTGGAGCTTCGCGGAACTGTCCGCCGCCGTGCGGGGCACGGCCACGGGGCTTTTGCGCCATGGGCTGACCCCGGGGGATCTGGTACTGCTGCGGCTGGGCAATACCGTCGATTTCCCGGTCGCCTATCTGGGGGCGCTGGCAGCCGGACTTGTCCCGGTGCCGACCGCCGCCGCGCTGACGGCGCGTGAAACGGCCCGCATCATCGGCGAACTCGATCCGGCGGTTATCCTGCACGACCCGGAGGTGCCCTGCCCGGAGGATCCGCGCTGCCTGACGCTGGCCCAGATCCGCGCGTGGCACGACCTGCCCCCCGCCGAGTGGCACATGGGCGATCCCGAACGGCTGGGCTATATCGTCTATACCTCCGGCACCTCGGGCAAACCTTCCGCCGTCATGCATGCTCACCGGGCCATCTGGGCGCGGCAGATGATGTTCGACGGCTGGTATGACCTGCGCTCCGAAGACAGGCTGTGCCACGCGGGCGCGTTCAACTGGACCTATACGCTGGGCACCGGCCTGATGGATCCCTGGACGATGGGGGCCACCGCCCTGATCCCATCACCCGGCACGCCACCGGGCGCATTGCCCGCGCTGTTGGCAGAGGCCGCAGCGACGATTTTTGCCGCCACGCCGGGGGTTTACCGGCAAATGATGAAGTCCGGCAAAATCCCGCCCCTGCCGGCCCTTCGCCACGGGCTGAGCGCGGGCGAAAAGCTGCCCGAGGCCACGGGCAGCGCTTGGCGCGACGCAACGGGAACGGAGATTTACGAGGCCTACGGCATGTCCGAATGCTCCACCTTCATCTCTGCCTGCCCGGCGTATCCCGCCGCCCCCGGCACGCTGGGCCAGCCCCAGCCCGGTCGCCGCGTGGCCCTGCTGGGCGATGATGGCCCCGTTCCGCGCGGCACGCCCGGCCTCATCGCCGTGCACCGCTCCGAGCCGGGGTTGATGCTGGGCTACCGCGGCGCGCCCGAACAGACGGCGGAGCGCTACCGCGGCGATTGGTTCGTGACCGGGGATACCGGCGTGATGGATGAGGACGGGCAGATCGCCTACCTCGGCCGGACGGACGACATGATGAACGCGGGCGGCTTCCGGGTCTCGCCGCTCGAAGTGGAGGCGGTCATGGCGGGCCATCCGCAGATCGAGGCCGTGGCGGCGGCAGAGGTCGCGGTGCGCACGGATGTCACCGTTATCGCCGCGTTCTACACCGCACCCGACGGGCCACTGGACGAAGAGGCGCTGCACAGGTATGCCCAGACGTCGCTGGCGCGCTACAAGCAACCGCGCCTTTATATCCATGTGCCGGCCCTGCCCGTCGGCGCGAACGGCAAGTTGCTGCGGCGCAAGCTGCGCGAGGAATACGAGGCCCGCACACCATGACCGAGACCACGACCGTCAAGCTGGACATCATGTCCGATCCGATCTGCCCCTGGTGCTATATCGGCAAGGCCCATCTGGACAAGGCGCTGGCCGAACGCCCCGATCATCCCTTCACGATCGAATGGCACCCCTTTCAGCTCAACCCCGAAATGCCCGCGGGCGGCATGGACCGGCGCGCCTATCTGGAGGCCAAGTTCGGCGGCCAGCAGGGGGCTGTCAAAGCCTATGCACCGGTGGTCGAACATGCCGAGAAGGCCGGGTTGAAGATCGACTTCGAGGGCATGAAGCGCACGCCGAATACGCTGGACGCGCATCGCCTGATTCACTGGGCCGGGATAGAGGGCCGCCAGACCGCTGCCGTCTCTGCCCTGTTCACCGCCTATTTCGTCGACGCACGCGATATCGGCGACCACGAAGTGCTGGCGGATGTCGCCGACGGGATCGAGATGGACGCCGCCGTGGTCCGTCGCTTGCTGGAATCGGACGTCGATGCGCAGGAGATCCGGGACCGGGATGCCCACAGCCGCAGCATGGGGATCAACTCCGTCCCGACCTTCATCGTGGGTGGCCGCCACGCTGTTCCGGGCGCGCAGCCGCCGGAGCTTTGGGCGAAGGTTATCGCGGATATCGAGGCGCTGGACTGACCTTTGCCGCGACGGCGGGCGCCTTACCGAATGATGTCGTAGCGTTTGCAGACGGCACCCGGGCGTCTGCGGTAAGTCTCGAAACCCATCGCCGCATAGTAAGCGAGGGCGCCTTCGTTCGTGGCCCCGATCGTAGCGTCGATC
>NZ_LWGH01000504.1:0-1259 GCF_001635395.1 Sulfitobacter sp. HI0129
GCTGTTGGAATGGCACCCCCCGGGACCGTCGATCTGACGGAGGCGTATCACGCCGCGCGGCGCGTCGTCTTCGACCGGATCGAACCTGTCCGGGTGGTGGCCCGACCGGGTCAGGCGATCCTGCTGCACCGGCACGTGCTGCACGGCGTCGCGCCATGGGGAGGCGCAGGGCGGGACGGGGCGCGGTCGCGGGACCAGCAGCCGAGGATGATCGCCTATTTCCGACCGGAACTGCCGGGGGGCGGCCCCTGGCTTGCGGCTGACTGAAGCGGCTGCGCGGCCCCCTTGCCGCCGGTTCGAAATCGAAGGACAACGGGCGGCATGACGACAACCGTGTTCCTCGCCGTTCTCTGTGCCGCGCTTTTGCACGCGGGCTGGAACGCGCTCGTGAAGGGCGGGGCGGACAAGCGGGTGAACATGAGCGGCGTCATCATCGGCCATCTTCCCGCGTCCCTGCTGGCCTTGGCCGTCGCGCCTGCGCCCGACTTGGCGAGCTGGCCCTACCTGCTGGCGGGCATGGCCTGTCATTTCGGCTACCAGATATTCCTGCTCAATGCTTACCGGGCCGGTGATCTGAGCCAGGTCTACCCCATCGCCCGGGGCACGGCGCCGCTAATCGTGGCTGCGGTATCGGTCCTGTTTCTTGGCGTGGTGCTTGCCCCGCTGGAGCTGGCGGCGGTTGCGATCATCGCGCTGGGGCTAATGAGCATGGCGCTGGTGCGCCAGTCCGACGGGACGCGCAACCTGCCTGCGGCCCGGCTCGCCGTGATCACGGGTTGTTTCATTGCGGCCTATTCGCTGGTGGACGGGCTGGGCGCGCGGGTATCGGGCAGCCCGCTGGGATTCTACGCATGGCTCGGGACCCTGAACGCCCTGATCTTTGCCGCCTACATGCGGATCACCGCGCCCGGAGTGCTGACGCAGATGCGCGTCTCGGGCAAGCGCGTCTTCTGGGTGGGAGGGACGGCGTCCTTCGTGGCCTATGCCATCGTGGTCTGGGCTTTCACACAGGCCCCCATCGCGCTGGTCACGGCGCTGCGGGAAACCAGCATCGTCTTCGCGCTGGGGATCGGCGTCTTCTTTTTCGGCGAGAAGATGAACCTCCCCAAGTTGCTTGCCACCTTCGCGACCCTGTCGGGGGCGTTGCTGCTTCGGTTGGCACGGCTTTAACCTTCGGGGAAATGGCCGCCGTGGTGGCCGCCGCCGCGTGAGGGTCACGGTATCTTCGCCGAATGACCCGATCCTCGCCCCATTCCCGC
>NZ_LWGH01000505.1:0-883 GCF_001635395.1 Sulfitobacter sp. HI0129
AACCCCGATCTGCCCACGCTGCAGCCGTGGATGAACACCAGCGACAACGACAGTTCGCGCCAGATCTTCCTGCGCAATCCCTATTATCACCGGGTGGACACGCGCGGCGTGCAACTGCCCTATGTCGACGTGGTCGAGATGACCGTGGTGGGCGGCGGCCTTATCGCAGCCAAGGCCAACGCGGGAGAGGTCGATCTGCAGGCGCGCGGGCTCGACTTTTCGGATGTGAGCATCCTCAAGAAAGGGGAGCTGGAAGGGGGTAATTACCGCACCCTGCTCTGGGCGAATGGCGCCGCGAGCCAGATCGCGATCTACCCCAACCTCAATTTCACGGACCCGGTCTGGCGCGGGGTCATGCGCGACGCCCGTTTCCGCCGTGCGCTCAGCCTGGGTATCGACCGCCGGATGATCAATCGGGCGCTCTATTTCGGGATGGCGACGGAGGGCGGAATGACGGCCCTGTCCACCAGCCCGCTGCACGATCCCGCGTTCCTGCATGCCTGGGCGGAATTCGACCTCGAAAAGGCAAACGCCCTGCTGGACGAGATGGGCCTGACGGAACGGACGCCCTCCGGGTTGCGAAAGCTGCCCGACGGCCGCCCCATGGAATTCGTGATCGAAACGGCAGGAGAGCGGCAAGAGGTCGAGAACGCACTGACCATCATCACCGACACCTGGCGCGAACTTGGCATCCGCCTGATCCTGCGCCCGCTGGACCGGGACATCCTGCGCAACCGCGTCTACGCCGGGGTCAGCATGGCCGCCGTCTGGTTCGGCTGGGACAACGGCCTGCCCACCGCGGACACATCGCCCATGTACCTCGCTCCCACCAATCAGGAGTTCTTTTCCTGGCCGAAATGGGGACAGTACTATCAAACCTCCG
>NZ_LWGH01000506.1:0-4792 GCF_001635395.1 Sulfitobacter sp. HI0129
GAATACGAAGCGTCTGGCAGAAGGGGCGAAGATGAGACAGATCCAGCCCAAGAAAACCCTAGTGGAGCAGACCTACGAAACATTGGTCGATGCCATATGCTCTGGCGAATTGCCGCCCGGTGAAAGACTGGCGCAGGAAGAGATCGCCACACGGCTCAACGTGTCGCGCCAGCCGGTCAACAACGCGCTGGCGATGCTGAAATCCAACGGTTTCGTGGAAGAGACCGGACGCCGGGGCGTCGTCGTATCAGAGATCAGCCCGGACCAGTTCCGGGCGATCTACGAATTCAGAACTGCGGTCGAACCCTTCGCCGTCCGGCTTGCCGCCGAACGCCTGCCTGCGGATGCGGCGAGACAGGCCGAAAAGATCATGAAGGACGGCAAGGCCGCGTTTTTCTCAGGCAGCGCCAAGGCACAGGTCGAGGCCGATATCGCCTTTCACGAGATGCTCTATCACTGGGCCGGCAACGCGATCATCCTATCGACGATGCGCATGAACTGGCAGCATATCCGCCGCGCGATGAACCTCGTGATCCGGGAAGGCGTCACCGCCGAAACTTCCTGGCAGGAGCATAATCACATCGTGGATGCCCTGATGCGGGGCGATGTGGCCCAAGCCGTGGCGGAAATGGAGGGGCACATCGTCCGGGCGCAGGCCAAGACGATGGAAGCCCTGGAGCGGCCACGCCCCTGAAGGGTGCGGCCCGGGGGGTCAGGCCTCGGCGGCCTTCGCGGTGAAACCGCCCTTGTTGACCGCCTCTTCAAGCCGGGCGATTGACGCGGTGTCCTGATCGTGCAGAACGCGGGCCTGCCGTTCGTCGAAGGAGGCATCGGCCTTTTCCACGCCCGCCACCTGCGACAGCAGTTTTTCAACGGAGCGCGCACAGCCGCCGCAGTGCATGCCTTCGATATTGAGGATCGTCGTTTTCATCTTTTGCTGACCTTTTCTGGAAGTGGTCTTCTGGATTTCGGCATTGCGCTGCATCGCGTCAAGGATCGTACAGGCCTTCACGTCGCCGCCACCGGGGCAACTGGCGATCAATTCGTCGAGAGCGTCGCGCATCTGTTCGAGTTGCAAAAGCTTGGTCTGAACCTCGGCCCGCTTGTCGATGGCGCGGACGCAGACGTCACCGCAGTCAGCCTTCGGATCGGCGCGCAGCGAAAGAAGCTCGGCAATTTCGCGTAAGGAAAACCCGATTTCCTGCGCCTGCCGCACGAACCTGATGCGCGAAACGGTTTCGTCGTCATATTCGCGCAGGCCGCCGCCTTCGGGCTTGGGGGGCTGCTGGATCAACCCCTTGCGCTCGTAAAAGCGCACGGTCTCCACGTTGACGTTCGCCGCTTTCGCGGCGCGGCTGATCGTGAACTGCTTCATGTTTACCCCCGGATGCGGCGTGCCTCCGTACAAATGTACGGTGCTGCCAGCCGGTATTCAAGGAACCGGGGCGGGCCTGTTGACACCGTACCACGGTACGGCGGTTAGGGTGGAGGCAGAATCAGTATCACGTGGTAAAAAGCATGTACGAAAACCTATCGAAATTTACGACCCGCACTGCGGTAGCCCTGACGCTCGGCCTCGCCGCGCTGCCCGCGCTGGCGCAGAGCGGTTCGATGTCCGACTCCATGTCCGACGGGGCGGAGTCAAAGCCGATGATGGACATGTCGGGCGGCATGGATATGTCGGATATCCCGCGGGTTCCCCCAGTTTTCGGATATTCCGAGGGCGCGGATATCCATTTCATCCATACCGAAGTTTCCGATCCGGAGATCGCCCAAGTTCTCACGGACATGATGGGATCGCCTTTTCCTGTCGTTGCTTCGCTGGCGGACATCCCCGCCGACCTTCTGGCCCGTGTCTATGTGTTCGAGAACGGGCTCCAGCCCGACGGGCCGCGTGGCCCATTGGGATTTCAGCCAGACATCTTCGACCGGCCCGCGGGGACGGATGACTATACCCCGCTGCGCAGGATCATGCTGGTGAACTGGTCGGACGGCGCCGAAGCGCGCATCCTGCGCTCCGCCGAGGCCGTCAAGATGGCTGAAACGAACGACGAGATCAGCATCAAGGACAGCGGTATCGTCGTGAACATACCGTTCCTCACCTGGCCGGACGGATCCCGTTAGACCGCGCGTCCTTGCCTGTGCGCTTTTCATGAAGCGCGCGGGCGAACCCGCTTGCCCGCCGCGATGTGGCGGGTGTTGTAGTACCAGTAAGCTTAACAAGGAGAATACTTATGAATGACCAGGACCTGAAAGATTGCATCCAAGCCTGCCTCGACTGCACAACGGCTTGTGAAACCTGCGTGGATTGCTGCATTGGCGATGCCGATATGGCGGAATGCCTGCGGCAGTGTCTCGATTGTTCGGAGATCTGCCAGGCCTGCGCGCGGGCCATGGCACGCAATTCGCCCCATACACAGAAATGGTGCTCGCTCTGCGCCGAGATCTGCGAAGCCTGTGCCGCCGAATGCGACAAGCATGAAAAGGAAGCCTGCCAGCGCTGTGCAGAAGCCTGCCGCCGTTGCGCGGAAGCCTGCCGCAAGATGGCTGCGTAAACCGCTGTGCCGGCATGGGCGTTTGCCTGTCCCGGCCCATGATGCAACATACCAGGAGCGCCGGGGGACCTGTCGGCGCTCCTGGTCGTATTATTCAGAGAGATACCGATGAGACAATCGAACATGAGTGAACGACCGAAGACAGCGGGCCTGACATTGCCGATCGCCCTGGCCACGGCGATCGGCCTTGCTACGGTTCTTCCGGCAACACTCGGGGCCGACAGCAATACCACCCCGGCCACCGCCGCAAGCGAAGCCAATGGTCCGGGCTATGTTCCCGTGCCTGCCCCTGAGGGCCGAAACCTGACCCAGCCGGCCGAGACGACGGGCATTCGCTCGGTTGTCGGGTACTATGAGGGCGAAGAGGTGTTGTTCACCCACACCGAGATCTCCGATCTGGAGATCGCCAAGCATCTCACGAGCAAGATCGGTTCGCCGACGATCTATGTCCCCGCTCTGGCCGAAGTGCCCGACAGCGCGCTGGCCGATGTCTATATTTTCGCCAACGGTGTCGCGCCGGAGGATACGCCGCTCGGACCGCTCGGGTATCAGGGCGACATCTTCGGCAGCATTCCCGGCGATGAGGGCTATAGCCCGCTGCGCAGGGTTTTGCGGGTCTCCTGGTCCGACGGGGCCGAGGCGCGCCTGCTACGTTCCACCGAAGAGGTGGACGCGGCGCTCGCAGCCGGTGAGATCGTCGTGGAACGACCGGGCATCGTGGTCAACATGCCCTTCGCCTCATGGCCCGGCGGCTCGCGCTGATGAATACGGCGCAGCCTCGACGCGGCGGGTTCATACAACGCTGGCTCCCGCCGCTTCTTGGCGGGGGCGTGGCGCTGGCGCTGATCTTCTGGCTCTATCGCGATCTCGATTTTGGCCGTTTCGTAGAGGGGCTGGGAGAGGCCCATATCGGGTGGGTCACCATACTGGCGCTGACGATCCTGCTCGAACAGGTTCTGAACGGCTGGAAGTGGCGGCAGATCCTGCATGATGTGAAACCCGTGCGCACCATGCGGCTGACAGGTGCGCTTCTGGCGGGGTACGGCGCGAATGTGCTCGTCCCGCTGGGGATCAGCCCGCTGGTCCGGTCATGGCTCATCGCCCGGATGGAAGGGCTGAAGATGGGCACGGTGTTGACCACCACGATCATCGCGCGGTTCATCGACGGCGTGGTCTTTGCGCTCTTTGCCGGGCTTGTGGCCATGGCCGGGCAGGTGCCGCAGATCGACGGCAACCTTGAACTTGGCCTTGTGGTCGCGGGGGCGCTGAACTTCGCGCTCTTCGGCGTGCTTCTCTGGGCGATGTTCCGGTTTCGCACGCTGCTTGCAGAGGATGGCCCGCTGGTTTGCCGCCTGTTCGACTGGATGGCAAAGTGGTTCCGGGCGAACGGGGCACAGTTGCGCGGATCCCTGTGCGATGGCGTCGTCTGGCCGCGCGCGCGGCAGCACAGGCTGAACGTGCTGATCGGCGCCTTCGCGGCGAAGCTCGTCTCTGCCACGCATTACCTTTGGGCGGGGCTTGCCGTCGGGGTGGTGCTGACGCCTTTCGATTATCTTTTCCTGATGGTCTTTGCCGGGTTTTCACTGGTCCTGACGCGGTTTGTCCGGGTGCCCGGGGGGTTCGTGATCGGTTCGGCGCTGGCGTTCAATCTGCTCGGCGTACCCGAGGAGCAGGCGCTGCTGATGATCCTTTTCAACTGGATGATGTCGATCATCATCGTGGTCGGCGGCGGGCTGATCGTGCTGTGGCAATCGGGTCTCGATATCCGGCGCGCGCGTCTGGAAGCGGAGGTGACCGATGTCCGTGTCTGAAGCGACGGCACCGCCCGACGAACGCAGCCGGTTCTGGCGCATTGCCGGGGCCGGGGCCGCGTTTCAGGCGGGTTCGGCGGCGATCGATTCCGCCACCATCGTGGCGAGCCTCGTGTTCCAGCTGACCGGAAGCGCCTTTGCCGTGGGCTTTGCCAGCGCAGTGCTGCGGTTGGGCTGGCTGCTGCCGCAGCTGGTCGTTGGCTTTCTGGCCGAACGGGCCGAAAAGCGGATGCCGTTCTATGTCTTCGGGGCCTATGGGCGGGCGCTGCTGGCGGCGCTGATCGGTCTGTTGCTCTGGTTCGGCGGGGGCATGGCCCCGGCGATGCTGGGTCTGGCCTTCCTCGGTCTCTGGACGGTCTACGCCTTTGTCAGTGGCGTGGTGGCGGTGCCCTATAACGATATCGTCGGCCGCTCGATCCCTTCGGC
>NZ_LWGH01000507.1:0-1887 GCF_001635395.1 Sulfitobacter sp. HI0129
CTTTTCGCCCTCGCTGATGATCGGGGCGCTGACTGGGCTGGCCTTCGGCCTCGTCGCGACCGCGCTTTTCCCGGAGGTTTCCGGCTCCTCCTCGCTCTATGCGCTGGCGGGGATGGGGGCGGTGGCCGCTGCCGTGCTGGGGGCCCCCATTTCTACCACGCTCATCGTGTTCGAACTGACGGGCGACTGGCAGACGGGGCTTGCGGTGATGGTCGCGGTGAGCCTGTCGACAGCCCTGTCATCCCGGCTTGTGCACCGCAGCTTCTTCCTGACGCAGATGGAACGGCGCGGCGTGCATCTGGCCGCTGGGCCGCAGGCCTATCTTTTGTCGATGTTCATGGTCGCGCGCGTCATGCGCCGGCCTGATGACGAACGCTGCGCCGACCCGGACGAATGCTGGAGCCTTATCGACGAAGGCACCTATATCGACGGCTCCGCCACGTTGGAGGCCGCCATGTCGATCTTCGAGCAATCCGGCGCAAGGTTCATCCCGGTGGTCGCCCTGCAGGCCGACCAGCCCCCAGAACTGCTGGGTGCGCTCTTTCACGTCGATGCGCTGAAGGCCTACAATCGCGCACTTGCCGCGACGGCGGCGGAGGAACATTCCTGAGCCCCCGCCAGCGGCGCTTTCAGATGCGTTCGATGGTGATTTCATCCATGGGATAAAAGGCGAGATAGCCCGCGATGGCGGAGACCGCTTCCTTGGGGTTCTCGTAGGACCAGACCGCATCCTTCAGCGTCCGGCTTTTCGTCACAACGGAGAAATACCGCGCGTCACCCTTGTGCGGGCAATGGCTGTGGGTGTCGCTGTCATCAAGGAACGCCATGGCGATATCATCGCGCGGAAAATAGATCACGGGGGGATAATCCCCCTCCCGCAGTTCGAGCGCCTCGGTGCTTTCCCCGAGGATCGCGCCCCCGGCCCGGATGGACCATGTGCCCTCCGCCCTGCGGATATCTATGTGATCTGCCATGTCGTTCCTCCCCAATCTCAACTCGTCACGCGGCGCCGATGGGCGCGGTCGCGGTATCCAACCACAGTTTTGCACCATGTGATAGCCGCGGCCCGATTTTTTCAGCGACTTCGGCATGATAGGCGTTGAGCCAAGCAAGGGCCGCAGGGTCGAGCATCTCCGGGAGGATCAGCCCGCGGTCGATGGGCGCGAAACTGAGCGTGCGCCAGTTCAGCATCTTCCGATGCGCGTCGCCGTCGGGCAGGCTGGGCGCGGGTTCGACCACCAGCAGGTTCTCGATCCGGATGCCGAAGGCGCCTTCGCGGTAATACCCCGGCTCGTTGCTCAGGATCATCCCCGGCTCGAGTGGGATCTTGCTCAGCTTGCTGAGCCTCTGGGGGCCTTCGTGAACGCTGAGGTAGGCACCGACCCCATGCCCCAGCCCATGGTCGAAATCCTGCCCCGCAAGCCAGAGCGGCATGCGGCCCACCGCTTCGATATGCTGCCCCGCCAGCCCCGCGGGCCAGCGCAGGCGGCTCATGGCGATCATCCCGGCCAGAACGCGGGTAAAGGCGCGGCAGGCCTCCGCGGGCGGCTCACCGATGGCGACGGTGCGGGTGATGTCGGTGGTGCCGTCCAGATACTGCCCGCCCGAATCGAGCACCAGCAGATGGCCCGCCTGCAGGGTCGCATCCGTCTCTTCGGTCACGCGGTAATGCATGATCGCGCCGTTGGGGCCGGTTCCCGCAATCGTCTCAAAGGAAATGTCCCGCAGCGCCGGATCCTGCCGCCGAAAGCCTTCCAGCTTTTCGACGACCTGCGTTTCCGTCACGCTACCGGGGCGCTGCCCGTCAAGCCAGGCGAGCGTTTCCACCACGGCGGCCCCGTCGCGCAGATGCGCTTGGACTGACCCCTCGATCTCCGCCGCGTTCTT